>JAZNLC010000133.1:0-20996 GCA_045578895.1 Faecousia sp.
TTTCTATGAATGACCGCAAGCGGTCTGATTTTAGGAGGATATAAAAATGAATGTAAAGAGCATTGAAAGAAAAGGCAATCAGGCTACTGTTGTTGTCGAAATCGACAAGGAGCTGATGGAGTCTGGTGTTAACAAGGCATATATGAAGGCCCGCAAGAACATCATGATCCCTGGCTTCCGCAAGGGAAAGGCTCCCCGTAAGATGATCGAGGCAATGTACGGCGCTCATGTCTTCTATGAAGATGGCCTGGAAGAGATCTTCCCGCAGGTGTACGATTTTGCTATTGCTGGCCAGGAGTTCAAGGCAATCGGCCGTCCCAGCCTGACTGATATGGATATCAATGAAGAGAATATCGTCACTTTGACTCTGACTACCGATGTTTACCCCGAAGTAACTTTGGGTGACTATAAGGGCCTGGAAGTTGAAAAGACGGAGGCTGAGGTCACTGATGCACAAGTTCAGGCCGAACTGGACCGGATGGCACAGAATGTCGCTTCCACCGAGACCGTCGAGCGTGCTGCTGAGATGGGCGACACTGCTAATATCAACTTTGAAGGCTTTGACAACGGTGTTCCCTTCGAAGGTGGAAAGGGCGAGAACTTTGATCTGAAGTTGGGTTCCGGCTCCTTTGTTCCTGGTTTCGAGGAGCAGGTTGTTGGTATGTCAGCAGGTGATGAGAAGAATATCGACATTACTTTCCCTGAGGACTATCACGCTGAACTGGCTGGTAAGGCTGTCGTGTTCCATGTTAAGGTGAACGCTGTCTCAGTTACCAATGTTCCTGCTCAGGATGACGAGTTTGCAAAGGATGTTTCTGAGTTTGATACTCTGGATGCCCTGAAGGCTGACATTCGAGCCAAGGAACTGGAAAAGATCCAGAAGCATCTGGACTCTGCTTTTGAGCAGGCATGTGTTGATAAGGCTGCTGAGAATGTGACTGTTGATATGCCCAATGCACTGATCGAGGCAGAGCTGGACAACCAGATGGAGCGCTTCGGTTATCAGCTGCAAATGAGCGGATACTCCATGGAGCAGTACGCTAAGATGATGGGTGGAGATCTATCCACCATGCGTAACGCTTTCCGCCCCGCTGCTGAAAAGCAGGCTAAGATCAATGTTACTTTGGCTAAAATTGTTGAGGTCGAAGGCATTACCGTATCCGAAGAGGATATGGAAGCTGAGTACAAGGCAATGGCAGAGCAGTACAGCCTGGAAATTGAAAAGATCAAGAGCATGGTTCCTGCTGATGAAATCAAGATTAGCCTGGAGACCCGTAAGGCTGTAAAGATTATTGTTGACTCCGCTGTTGCCGTTGCCCCTAAGAAGGAAGAAGCTTAACCGCAGGAATAACTTTCCAAAATTGTGGTTAGAATGTTTTAAACCCAGAAAGGAGATCTGACCATGAGTTTAGTTCCGTATGTAGTAGAGCAGACTAGCCGCGGTGAACGCAGCTATGATATTTTTTCCCGCCTGCTGAATGACAGAATCATTTTTCTTTCCGAAGAAGTGAATGATACGACTGCCAGCTTGATTGTTGCGCAGTTGCTGTACTTGGAAGCACAAGACCCTGATAAGGACATCCAGTTCTATATCAATAGTCCCGGTGGCAGTGTCACAGCCGGCATGGCCATTTACGACACCATGCAGTACATTAAATGCGATGTCGCAACGATTTGTGTGGGTATGGCTGCATCCATGGGTGCATTCCTGCTTGCGGCCGGTACAAAGGGCAAGCGCATGGCATTGCCTAATTCTGAGATCATGATCCACCAACCCTCTGCAGGTACGCAAGGTCAGATTACGGATATGGCGATTCATATGAAGCGTTTGGAAACCATCAAAGCACGCATGAACCGCATTATGTCCGAAAAAACTGGCAAGAGCGTTGAGGAAGTTACCGCAGCTTGTGAACGCGATAATTTCATGACATCTGATGAAGCGGTTGCCTTTGGTTTGATTGACCGTGTACTGGACCGCCACTAAGCAGAAAGGCGGTAAGAGCTCATGGCAAAGAAAGACGAACAGCCGATCCGCTGTAGCTTTTGTGGAAAACACGAGAATCAAGCGCGGCTGATCGCCGGCCCAGGCGTATATATCTGCAGCGATTGCGTTCAGGCATGCAGTGATCTTCTGCGTGATGATATGCAGTATGATGAGAACGGCAATCTTCGCAAGCCTGAACACTTGCCGACACCTGCAGAGATTAAAACTTATATGGACAGCTACATTATTGGACAAGAAGATGCAAAAGTTACATTGGCTGTGGCTGTTTATAACCATTATAAACGCATATATTTTGCTCAGGAATGCGATGTCGAACTCCAAAAGAGCAATATTCTGCTCATTGGCCCTACCGGTAGCGGCAAAACACTCTTTGCGCAGACATTAGCTAAAATCCTGAATGTTCCATTTGCGATTGCTGATGCCACCACTCTCACTGAGGCTGGCTATGTTGGTGATGATGTAGAGAACATTTTGTTGCGCTTGCTGCAAGCAGCAGACTTTGATGTTGATCTTGCAGAGCACGGAATTATCTACATTGATGAAATTGACAAAATTGCCAGAAAAAGTGAGAATACATCTATTACCAGAGATGTTTCTGGAGAAGGTGTTCAACAGGCGCTGCTGAAGCTTTTAGAAGGCACTGTAGCGGGTGTTCCTCCTCAGGGTGGAAGAAAACACCCGCAGCAGGAGACCATCCAAATCGATACAACAAATATTCTCTTTATTTGCGGCGGCGCTTTTGCGGGCCTCGATAAAATTGTTGAAGCTCGCACTGACCGTTCTGCAATCGGTTTTGATGCGCCTGTTGAAAGTCGAAAGAAGCGCGATATCGGCAAATTATTGTCTCAAGTCGAACCGGATGATCTTTTAAAGTTTGGCATTATTCCCGAGCTGATCGGACGTATGCCGGTCATTACCACTTTAAATGATTTAAAGAAGGAAGATTTGATACGCATTCTTGTGGAACCCAAGAACGCCATTACAAGACAGTATCAGGCTTTGCTTCGAATGGACAATGTTGAATTGGAGATTCAAGACGATGCGTTGGAAGCAATTGCGCAAAAGGCGATTGACAGGCAAATCGGTGCCCGTGGATTGCGTGCGGTTATGGAACAGACTATGACTCGCATCATGTATACGATCCCTTCCGATCTTTCCATTCGAAAGGTGATTATCACACCTGCGTGTATTACAGGCGGTGAACCTACGATCATTCGTGATGCAAGACAACCCCGTGCCGCCCTTGGTACAAAATAACAATTTGGTGGGGAAGGGGGTAGATAACTACCCTCTTCCTTGTCCTATATCTGAGAGGAAAAGTCATGAGTGACATTATCATGAGTAACAAAATGCCGGTATTGGCATTGAGAGGCATGACGGTGTTTCCCGAACAGACGGTGCATTTTGATATTGGCCGTGTCAAATCTGCACTTGCTTTGGAAAATGCGATGAAAAACGATCAGCTACTGTTTCTTGCTCCCCAGAAACAGATCAACGATGAGGATCCTGGATTGCTCGGTTTATATCCCATCGGTTGCGTGGCAAGAGTGAAGCAGATTCTTCGTTCGCAAGGTGAAAATATTCGTGTACTTGTAACCGGCCTGTACCGTGCCAGAATTCTGGAATTGAATCAAACGGAACCTTTTCTCCGTGGTTCTGTAGAAAAGGTTCTTGAGACCGAAGCACCTGACAGCATTCGAAACCGTGCAATGCGCAGAGAAGCCAATACGCTCTATGCCAATTACTTGGAGTTTGTAGAGAGACCTTCGCAGACTGTCTATTTGCGTATGCTTGATTCTGACCACTGCGGATTTATCGCTGACAGCATTGCGCAAAATTCCGGGATCGATTATCCTGAAAAGGCAAAAATGCTCTGCCAGCTAAATCCTGCGCGCCGTTTGGAATATGCGATTCAAATGCTTCGTCAGGAAATTCAAATGCTGCAGATAGAGTCTGATATTCAAGAGAAGACCAGATCTCACATCGACCAAGAGCAAAGAGATTATTATCTTCGGGAACAGATGCGTGCTATTCGTGAAGAGCTTGGGGAAGGTGATGATAATTCGGAATTTGCCGAGTTTGAGAAAAAGATTCTTTTATTAAACCTTGACCAGACATGGGAAGCAAAGTTACTAAAGGATCTGCAGCGGTTAAAAAAGCAGCCATTTGGTTCTTCTGAAGCATCTGTTTTGCGCAATTATTTGGATACCGTTCTTGAATTCCCATGGAATGCGTATACAAAAGAGCGTCTTGATATTGATGCCGCTAGAAAAATTTTAGAGAAAGACCATTTTGGCCTTGATAAGGTTAAGCAGCGTATTTTAGAAACCCTTGCTGTCAGAAAAATGGCACCGCAAATGCCGCCACAGATTATTTGCCTTGTTGGTCCCCCCGGTGTTGGTAAGACATCGATTGCCTATTCTATCGCTAAATGTTTGAATCGTAAAATGGCGAGAATCTCTTTGGGTGGCGTACGGGACGAAGCAGATATTCGTGGACACCGGAAAACTTATGTTGGTGCAATGCCAGGTCGTATCATTACTGCAATGACCCAGGCTGGCAGTAAGAATCCGCTGTTGCTTTTAGATGAAGTGGATAAGATGGGATCTGATCATAGGGGTGATCCCAGTGCGGCACTGTTGGAAGTGCTGGACAGTGAGCAAAATAAAACCTACCGGGACCATTTTATGGAGATTCCTGTAGATCTAAGTGATGTAATGTTTATTACAACTGCTAACACGCTAGACACGATTCCCAGGCCGCTTTTGGATCGTATGGAAGTCATTGAACTTGGCTCTTATACGGACGAGGAGAAAGTGATGATTGCAAAGAATCATTTGATCCCGAAGCAAATGGAAAAGCACGGTATCAAAAAGGCGCAGCTTCGGATCACGGATGATGCAATTCGTGAAATGATTCAGTGCTATACCAGAGAATCCGGTGTCAGAAACCTGGAACGGGAGACTGCCAGAATTTGCAGAAAGGCAGCAATTCGAATTTTGGAGCAGGATACTGCAAAGAAGCTCACTGTTACCGGAGGAAATGTAGAAGAGTATTTGGGAACAAGGAAGTTTCTGCCGGATAGGCTCCCAAATAATGACCAGATCGGCTTGGTTACGGGCTTAGCTTGGACCAGTGTCGGCGGCGAAACACTGGAAGTAGAAGTAAATGTTATGGATGGCACAGGCAAACTCGAACTGACAGGCAATCTTGGTGATGTTATGAAAGAATCAGCGCATGCTGCCTGGAGCTACATTCGTGCCAATGCAGAAGCTTTGGGAGTGGCAGCCGACTTCTACAAGACTAAAGATATCCATGTGCATTTCCCGGAAGGTGCAGTGCCAAAAGATGGTCCTTCTGCTGGTATTACTGTTTGCACTGCTATGGTATCCGCTTTAACAGGTGTTTCTGTGCGCCGAGATGTTGCAATGACCGGTGAAATATCGTTACGAGGCAGAGTGCTGCCTATTGGCGGATTGAAGGAAAAGACAATGGCAGCTTTGCGTCATGGAATCCGTACCGTAATTATACCAAAAGATAATGAACGGGATCTAAACGATATTGACCCTGTTGTTAGAAAGTCCTTGAATTTCATTTCAGCACAGACAATCGATACGGTGCTAGATGCGGCTTTAAACCGAAAAACAGAGATTGTTCCAACAATTTTGTCTGAAATTCCAGGAGATATTACGATAAAAAGCAGAAAACCGGATATACGGCAGTGAGGAATCATTATGAATTTTAATAATGTTGAATTTTTAATTTCCGCAGCTGCTCCAAAGGATTTCCCCAAACACAGATTGCCGGAAATTGCATTTGCCGGCAAGTCCAATGTTGGAAAATCTTCTGTTATCAACCGTTTGTTAAACAGAAAGAATTTTGCCCGTGTGGGTGACAAACCTGGTAAAACTATCCATGTAAATTACTTCACAATTGACAAAAAATGCTATTTTGTTGACTTGCCAGGATATGGTTATGCCAAGGTTTCTCAAGCAGAGAAAGACCGCTGGGGTAAGTTAATGGAGGACTATTTTGCATCCGGTCGGATTGACTTAGGTATTTTGATCGTTGATGCCCGACACGCACCTACTGCAAACGACATCACAATGGCAAAATGGTTTATCGAAAGCGGTTGCCCGTTTGTTGTTGTTGCAAACAAGCTGGATAAACTGAAAAAAAGTGAGATCGAGCCTAACTTGCACACAATCAAAACGGATCTTGAATTGCCTTCCGCGTGTAGTGTGATTCCGTTTTCTGCCGAGAAGGGAACCGGTAAAGATGACTTGGTACATTGTGTCATGTCTGTCGTAAAGGAATAAAATAATCCCGCAGTTCATGAATGAAGTGAACTGCGGGATTATTCTTTCATTAAGCTTCCATTTTTTCCTTCGCTTGCTTCAGCGCCTGTGCCAGCTGATCGGGGCAGGAGGTGGCCTTCATGCCACAGGTGGTACCTTCCAACCGAGCAATCACATCGTCAATGTTCATGCCTTCCACCAAAGAGCCGATACCTTTTAGGTTACCGTTACAACCGCCGATGAACTGCACATTTTTCAGAAGACCTTCTTCAACCTCGAAAAGGATGTGCTGCGAACATGTTCCTTTTGTTTTATACTCAAACTGCATTTCCAAATTTCCTTTCTGTTACTGTATTAAATCAAAATAGTCACCGTTTACATACGAGACCAATTTATCCGGAGAAATAATGATCTGATGTCCTCTGGCACCAGCGGATACTGCAACTTCATCATACATTTGTATAGTTTCGTCAAAGTGAGTAGGGTAGTTCTTTTTCATGCCAACAGGACTGCAACCGCCACGGATGTATCCAGTCAAAGGAAGTAGCTCCTTAACTGTAACCATCTCAATGCTCTTGTCGCCGATTGCTTTTGCGGCCTTTTTTAGATCCAACTCGAAACAAACAGGAATACAAAAGACATGGATTCCGGTTTTTGCACCACGCGTAACCAGGGTTTTAAATACTTGCTCAGGTGGAAAACCGATGGCTTTGGCGGCATGATTGCCGTTTAGATCATTTTCATCAAATTTATAAAATGCTTCTCTGCAAGGAATGCCTGCCTGAACTAACAGTCGAACAGCATTTGTTTTTTCAGCCAAATTAATCACCTAGGTTATTATACGATATACATGCAATTCTTTCAAGAGAATCATTATAGTTTTTTCGGACAAACTATCAAAAAACAATGGAGGAATTGACATGAATGAGAATAATAAGCCGGAATTAAAAAAGGAAGAACGGGAACAGCTGGTTGAACTGGGGTCTGATATATCAAAAACAAAGAACGGCAATATCTATACGTTGACGATCATCGGTCAAGTCGAGGGACACCAAGTTTTGCCGGAAACTGTTAAAACAACAAAGTACGAGCATGTCCTGCCCTTACTTGCGGGAATCGAAGAAAGTGACGAGATTGATGGACTTCTTCTGCTTCTCAACACTGTCGGTGGTGATATTGAGGCAGGGCTGGCAATTGCGGAAATGATTGCGGGCATGAAAAAGCCGACGGTCTCACTTGTATTGGGAGGTGGTCACTCCATTGGTATTCCATTGGCAGTATGTACAAAAAAGTCATTCATCACTCCCACAGCCAGCATGACGGTTCATCCCGTGCGTATGACAGGTTTGGTTGTGGGAGCACCGCAAACATTTCGCTATTTTCAAAGGATTCAGGAACAAATTGCTGACTTTGTTACCGAAAACTCCGGAATCTCCAAAGAGAAATTTGAGGGATATATGATGGCAACAGGGGAAATTGCTACGGATGTAGGAACAATTCTTTACGGAAAAGAGGCTGTAGCCAGCGGTTTGATCGATAAACTAGGCGGCCTTAGCGATGCATTGAACGCACTTCACAGAATGATTGACAAAAAGAAAGTTAAAAACTAAAGCTACATTGAAATTGGGGTAGCAATTCTTGTATAAATGTGCTATGATACTCTATATCAAAATGGGAGGGATAGGCGTGGATATAAGTTGGATTCAGTCTGTTCTTTACGGGATCATATCCGGCTTAACAGAATTTGTGCCTGTCTCATCCCAGGCACACCAGTTGATTCTTCGCAGTTTGTTTGGGTTTGCGGATATTGATCATCTTCTGAATCTGTTCGCCCATATGGGTATGTTAATTGCTCTGCTACTGTCAACTGGAAGCTATATCAAGAATTCTTTTAATGAATATCGCTTTAGTAAGACATCTAGAAGACGCAGAAAGAGAGATGTGAATCTGCAGGCGGTATGCGATATCAATTTCGTGAAGAATGCATGCGTTCCAGCGCTTTTGTCTTTTTTGTTTTACGCCAAAACGCAGCAATGGGCGAATAAAGTGCCGATCGTATCTCTGTTTTTGCTGGCAAACGGAATTGTACTTTTGATTCCTATGTATCTGTCTAAAGGCAACAAAGATTCCAGAAACATGAGCACAATGGATGCTGTTTTATTCGGAATATCATCAGCGCTCTCTGTATTACCCGGTGTTTCCCGCATTGGAGCAGGTTGTAGTTTTGCGATTGCCAGAGGTTCTGACCCGCATCATGCTTATAAATGGGGTCTCCTTTTAAGCGCACCCATATTGATTGTTTTGATTGTATTTGATTTTGTGTCTTTGTTTGCTGTTGGTATTGCTGGTACCGGAGCGCTGTACATAATAAAATGTATCTTGTGCGGTGTATTTTCCTACATTGGCGCCACACTTGCAATTGTTCTTCTAAAGTCGATGACACTCCGCAATGATATTTCCGTTTTTTCCTACTATTCTATTGGAGCAGCATTGTTTGCTTTTATATTGTACCTGTATTGATTGGAGGTAGCTATGGCTGAAAAAAAACATAAGACACAAGCTGAAAAAGCAGCGTCTGCGGATAAAAACAAGAAGCAGCCGAAGAAGAAATCTTCTGCAAATAATACGAAGGTAAAAATTGATGATTCTACAGCAAAGGAAAGAAAAGTTCCTACCCGTTTTATCACTTCTGTTGTATTCCTCGGTGTTTTTGTTTTACTGCTTGTAATTTTCTTGAATCCGGAAGGTGCTCTTACTACCCTTTTGGAGGGCATTATACTTGGCCTCATCGGCCGTGTTGGCTTTATTGTTGCTATCCCTGGCATGCTTTATTTGTTCATAATTCATGCATTTAGCGGAAAACGCCCTGTGGTTATGCGCAGTATTTGCATTGGCTTGTTTATTCTTCTTTGCGGCGGAATCTCGCACCTTGTTTTAGATCCTCAGGGGCTCTCTACAGATATATCTGTGATTAAAGAACTCTATATCGGTGGTGATAACGGTAGTACGGCAGGTGTGCTGTGCGGCGGTATCACTATGTTTATGCGTTTGCTCTGCGGTACCGCACTGACATATATTTTGTACATAGTTGGTGCCGTTATCACGCTTTTGGGCGCTATGCAAATTACAATTCCAAGTATCGTTCGTGCAGTCCAAAACAGACCCAGAGCAGAATGGGAAGTCAGTGAAATCGATGAAAAGCCGGAACCTGCTGCAATTGTTGTAAACCATATAGCAACAAAACGCATTGAATATGTTGAGCAGAGAAGATTAAAGGAACAGGAGAGGGAAGACGCAGACAATGAGGAAGTATCCGTTCCTGCTAAAAAAACGAAGAGACAAGACAAAGTTTCAGATATGATGCGCCAAATTGATGGCGATATTGACGCTCCCGTTGCGGCAGCTGCAGCAAACGCAACAGATGTAACAGTTACAGAAGACGAGATCCTTGTTCCGGAATTTGTGGAGCAACCGGCAAACGAAGAGAAAGAAGACATTCCTGCTCCTCATATGGATTTGCCTGTAGTCGAAGCGATTCCGCAGCAGATGCCGAAGCTGGAAATTGAAAAGCAAAAAGACACCACATCTAGAGTAGTTAAACCCAGAAAAGTGACCGCAAAGGAAGCGGATGAGTCTGCAGATCAGGTTGCACAGGAAATTGCAGAATCCGAAAAGTCTGTAAAGCCTGAATACTGCTACCCACCGATTGAACTCCTTAAAGACTCCGGTAACGCTGGCGTGGATGGTACAGCCGAAATGCGTGAAAATTCCCGCCGACTAAACGAGACACTCGCAAGCTTTAAAATTGAAGCACACATCATTAATGTAACAAGAGGCCCCAGCGTTACTCGATACGAAGTTGAGCTGGAGAAAGGTGTGCGATTAAGTAAACTAACAACTGCTGCAGATGACATTGCCCTCAGCTTGGGCGCTTCTGGTGTTCGTATTGCTGCTGTTCCAGGTAAGATATCAGTTGTTGGTATTGAGGTGCCTAATAAGGCTGTTACTACGGTTTCTCTGCGTGAGGTTATTGATTCGTCAGAATTTGCTAAAGCAAAATCTAAATCATCCTTTGCTGTCGGCAAGGATATAGGCGGTAACTGCATCGTTGGAAACATTGCAAAATTGCCGCACATGCTGATTGCTGGTACCACCGGTTCCGGTAAATCTGTCTGCATGAACTCTATTATCATTTCGCTGCTGTATAAGGCAAGTCCTGATGATGTAAAACTGATCATGGTCGATCCCAAAATGGTAGAGCTGGGAATCTACAACGGAATTCCGCATCTTCTGATTCCCGTTGTTACAGATCCAAAAAAGGCTGCTGGCTCACTGCAATGGGCTGTGTCTGAAATGATGCGCCGCTATAAGGCAATGTCTGATGCAGGCGTTCGGGATCTTGAGTCCTATAACAGTATTATAGAACACGAGGAGGACGGAGCAAAGCTTCCGCAAGTAGTTGTCATTATTGACGAGCTGGCTGATTTGATGCTGGTTGCCGCGAAGGAAGTAGAAGAATCCATTTGCCGGATTGCACAGATGGGTCGTGCGGCAGGTATTCACCTTGTCATTGCAACCCAGAGACCGTCCGCTGATGTAATTACCGGTCTGATGAAGGCGAACATACCGTCCCGTATCGCTTTTGCAGTTGCGTCTGCGATGGAATCCCGAATTATTCTTGACACTCAGGGTGCAGAAAAACTGGTTGGCAAGGGTGATATGCTCTATGCACCTATCGGCAACGGAAAGCCAAAGCGTGTTCAGGGTTGCTTCGTAAGTGATCCGGAAGTTGAGGCCGTCGCATCCTATGTGAAGAACAATTATACAACCGCGTACGATCAGCAAGTCATGGAAGAAATTGAGAAAAAAGCCGCCCAGACAGGCAATAAGCCCGCGGCAGATGTCGAGCCATCTAATGACGAACTGGCAGGGGATGAAATGCTTCCCGCAGCGGTGGATGTCATTTTGGAAACTGGCCAAGCTTCTGTATCCATGCTACAGCGCCGCTTGAAATTGGGCTACGCCCGTGCGGCACGTATTGTTGATGAGATGGAGGAGAAAGGTATCGTCGGACCTTTTCAGGGCAGTAAACCCCGTGCGATTCTTGTTAGCAGGGAACAGTGGGAAACCATGCGTTCTGGAGGAGCACAGATGAATTTTGATGACATGGAAAGTTTTAATAACGATTCCGATGATATCTCGGACTAATCGGCATTGTATCGGATAAATTAGTTACTCCTTCCGACGCACCACTTAATTGCTTATACTGTATGAGTACACTGTTATCATTATTTACTTCCAAAGTCTGTCTCATTTGAACTGTATTCAATCACTCATTCAATAGAATATTGAAAGTAAAACACCCGGCATGTGCCGGGTGTTTAATTTATTTAACGGTACTAGATAGCATCTGATGCGCATATTCTTTTTCAGGGAGTGATGCAAATGATATGTGCCTGGCAGGAGTACCTCAAAATCTTACCAAACTGGATGCGCAGTGACGTGGACAGGCTTGGAAAAGAAAGTCTTCAAGAATTGCGTATGCGTGTAGGACAAGTTCCGAAACTGATACTGTGTGAAAATTGCGGATCGCTGGATCGGATAGTCAGTTCTGATGACATAGTATATGTAATGAACGCAGCCTCAAAATATTCTCCTTGGGCAGCGACAACCATTGGAAGAGGGTATATTACAGCAGCAGGTGGCCATAGAATCGGGATTTGTGGCGAAACAGTTGTTCGTGACGGAAGCATTACAGGAGTACGTACGGCGACATCCCTTTGTGTGCGTGTAGCGCGGGACTTCCCTGGTCTGGCGTTGTCCCTTCGCATGGAGAAGAAATCCGTACTGATTATTGGTCCACCTGGGAGTGGAAAAACTACACTTTTGAGAGATATCATACGCCAACGGTCTTCTTTGAACATTGGCAGCATTGGGGTTTTGGACGAGCGGGGTGAGATTTTTCCTGTAGTGGATGGTATATCATGCTTCAAAACAGGGGCAAACACGGATATATTGACTGGCTGCAGTAAACGGCAGGGGATTGATATTTTACTCAGGACAATGGGGCCTTCATGCATTGCTGTTGATGAAATTACAGAAGAGGATGACTGCAAGGCACTGTTAAATGCTGGTTGGAACGGTGTTTCACTCATAGCTACGGCACATGCAGGAAGTACGATTGACCTGTATTCAAGACCGGTGTACAAGCCGCTTATTGAGAATCATTTATTTGATATACTGCTAGTCCTGCGTCCGGACAAGTCATGGACGGCTGAGTGTGTTTGCGTATGAGTATAAATTTTGTTGGTGCAGCGTTTCTTATTCTTGCTTGCACATCAATCGGTTTTTGTATGGCATCTGCTATCAAAATAGAGACAAGGAATCTACTTGATTTTGTGAGAATAACAAGCTATATGGAGTGCGAACTGAGCTTTCGTCTAACACCACTGGCAACGCTATGCAGACTATCGGCTGAACAGGGACGATCCTTGCAGACAGTATTCAGCAATTTTGCAGAAGAGCTTGAGAACCAAATGTCACCCGATCCGTCAAGGTGTATGGATGCTGCATTGCTTCGCTGCAATGGTCTATCCAACCGTGTGATAGCATTTTTGCGTGAACTTGGTAACTCGTTTGGAAAGTTTGATTTGCAGGGACAATTATCCGCTATCAAAACGGTCCGCCAACGGTGTGCTGATACTTTAGAATCCCTTGAAAATTCTATAGATCTCCGTGTGAGAAATTACCGAACGATTGGGTTTTGTGTTGGTGTGGCAATAACGATTATATTACTATAAGTATGGATATTGATTTAATTTTTAAAATTGCTGCAATTGGAATTATTGTTTCTATTTTAAATCAGGTTTTATCCAGATCCGGCAGAGAAGAGCAAGCAACTATGACAACATTGGCTGGTTTGGTTGTGGTGCTAATGTTGGTTGCGCAGGAAATTGCGGATCTATTTCAATTGGTTAAAACACTTTTCGGTTTCTGATGGATATTTTTCTAAAAACTGTTGGAATTGCAATCATCACCGTTGTGATCTGCCTATTCTTATCGAAACAGAATAAGGATATTGCTGTGCTTGTATCTCTTGCAGCATGCTGTGGCATCTTGTTTTATGCGATGCAATATTTGGAACCAATCCTGCTGTTTATTGATCATTTAAAAATGCTGGGTAGCTTAGATGCATCCTTTTTAGGAATCCTGCTAAAAGCTGTTGGAATTGGATTGACCGCGGAAATCGTCTCGTTAATCTGTACAGACGCAGGGAATTCTGCCCTTGGTAAGACCGTTCAGATTATGGCTGCCTGCGGAATTCTTTGGCTATCCCTGCCATTATTTACGTATTTGATTGATTTACTCAATAAGATACTTGGAGAAGTATGAAATCTCTTATTATTTCATTGCTGGTTCTGTTTCTAATTCCTATGCCTGTCAGCGCAGTTGAATTTCAGGCGCCAACGGTTCCGGAGTCTGGTAAGGAATTTATGCCGAATGAAACAGAATCTTTTGCAGATGGCCTTTGGTCCATTGTTAAAGAAAGTATTTCTGTAATTAAGCCTGAAATCGCTTCCATTGCCCGAGTATGCTTTTCTATCATTGTTGCAATTATTCTTTGCTCAATTGTCAAAGTTGTGCCAGGCGGGACACATCCGGTTACGGAATTGGTTTGCACAATCATGATCGGATACACCTTACTGAAGCCTTCCGATGCATTGATTCGCTTAGCATCAGATACAGTAATAGAGATGAGCAATTATGGAAAGTTACTGTTACCGATTTTAACCGGCGCACTGGCTGCAGGCGGTGGAACAAGTAAATCAGCAGCGCTGTATGTCGGAACTGTAGCATTCAATACCGCATTATGTACCGCTGTTTCAGAATTAATCGTACCAATGGTATATATTTTCCTATGTTTATCAGTCGCAGAAAACGCTATCGGTAATCACCATTTGGAGAAGATAAAAGGCTTTATAAAATGGGTAGTTACATGGAGCTTAAAGATCGTACTGTATTTGTTTACGGGCTATATAACCATTACAGGAGTCGTCACAGGCAGTGTTGACGCTTCGGCCATTAAAGCAGCCAAGCTTACTATATCCGGAATGGTGCCTGTAGTTGGAGGTTTGTTGTCGGATGCATCAGAAGCGGTTTTGATCAGTGCAGGTTTGATTAAGAACTCAGCTGGTGTATATGGATTGCTTGCCACGATAGCGGTCTGGATCGGGCCCTTTCTAAAAATTGGCATCCAGTATTTACTCTTGAAAGTGTGCGGTTCTTTTTGCGAAGTATTTTCCGTAAAGACACCTTGTAGGATGATCCATGATTTTTCAAATGCAATGGGACTACTCTTGGCAATGATCGGTACGGTATGCATTATACTGCTGATCAGCATCGTTTGTTTTATGAAAGGAGTCACCTAGTGGCTGGCATCCATATGTACTTGATATCCTTATGTGCAGCCGCCATCGTCTGCGGAATAATTATAAAACTATCACCAGAAAAATGGAGCGGTGCCGTACTTATTAAACTGTTATGCGGTGTATTCATGCTGATTACATTGTTGTCTCCTGTCATTTCACTTCCTGTTTATGAGTTTCAGGCATATTTTGATCAACTTTCTACTGATGCAGCGTCCATTGCAGCACAGGGAAAGGAATATGCTCAAAAAGAAACGGATAGTATCATGCAACAACATGTGAATGCATATATTCAAGAGAAAGCACAATCCCTTGGCATGGACTTGAATGTGAATGTCACAGTAAAGGATGGCATTTTGTGCTCTATCAGCATATTTGGTGCTGCGTCACCGTATAAAAGATTGCAGCTTTCTGAATACATTCGTGATCATTTAGGAATTGCACTGGAGGATCAGCAGTGGAACATATACTAAAACGAAGTAATTTACTACAGATTATCGTAAAAAATAAATACATAATTATCATTTTACTTTTGGGGATCATATTCCTATTGTTTCCAACGCACGGTAAAGCAGAAATGAAAAATGAGGTCATATCTGAACCTGCCGATAATATACTGTCTGTGGAAGAACAGTTGTCCCACATTCTTTGCTTTGTTAAAGGGGCAGGTAAAGTGCAGGTGATGTTAAGTATCGCGAGCGGGGAAGAGACCCTGTACCAAACTAACGAAAACCAATCCTCAGATGTTGATCGAATTTCAAGCAAAACAGACACAGTTACGATCACTGATTCCGGAAGGAATCAAACCGGATTGATACGTCAAGTAAACCCGCCGGTCTATTCAGGAGCGATCATTGTGTGCCAGGGAGCAGATGACCCACTTGTACGATTGTCTATTATGGAAGCTGTATCAAAAATCACGGGGCTCAGAACAGATAAGATATCGATATTAAAAATGAAGTGATGGGAGGATCATGCGTGAGAAAGTGGAAGAAGAATATAATGGCTGCTGCGGTATTGGTTACAGTTTGTGCCGGTATCTACTTAAATTGGCTATATACAGAAGAACAAGCGGTGGTAAACCTGGAGGATACCCTGGATTCAGCAAAGCTACTGGGAACAGACGCACTTGTTATGACCGAAAGTGAAGAACAGAATCCAACCACTACGTCCGATTATTTCGCTGCGGTAAGGTTATCGCGGCAGCAGGCCCGTGACAGCGCAGTATCGTTACTGCAGGAAGCAATGTCATACAGCCAGGATTCTGAGGCGTCAAAGAGCAATGATCAGCTGGAAGAACTTGTACAAATTGCTTTACGGGAAGCACAAATTGAAAGCCTTATCATTGCAAAAGGTTATAGCGAGTGTGTGGCATATATTAGCGAAAATGGTATATCTGTCGCAGTAGCGTCACCTGAAGGCGGTTTGCAGCAGGATGATGTTGCTGTCATTGCGGATATTGTCATGACTCAGTCTGATTTTAATATGGAGGATATCAGAGTCGTTGAAGTACAATAAATATCTCCTCAAAGTATTGGCTTTGGTCGAACTAACATAGAAATCTTTACAGTTTTGAACGAACTTTTTTCCCAACAGAAAATCCATTGCCCTTGAATTACAACAAGTATTCCAGTGAGGAAGAATCTTTGATTCAAAACAGCTCAGCAATACAAAAGAGAGGTTTCCTGCAAGAAAAGATATGAAGCCATGGCGAGGCTCTTGCCTGCCATGGCTTTTTGACGCGATACTATAGGAAAAGATCCGTTAGGGAACATTTGGATTCCTATGTGAGGCTGTCCTTTGGGCTCCTTTTATATCACCTTTGGGCTCCTTTTATATCAGAAAACAGTTGTAATTTCAGGAAAATGTGATACAATAGACAAAAGAATGTCCATCCTTCAAATATGGACCGATAGGGAGGTAGCTATATGGCCGATAATAAGAACTATATTGCACAGATTCAGGAGAACGGTACTGTGATGATTTCTGAAAATGTCATCACAACGATTGCGGAGCATGCCATTCATGAAGTGGAAGGCGTTGCCGCTTTGAGCGCAAAGACAGGTGCGGATATCGCTGAAATCATTGGCAAGAAGAATTGGGGCAAAGGCCTGAGAATTACAATTGATGAGAGCGATGCGGTATGTGTTGATTGCAACATTGTTGTTGCCTATGGGCAGAGTGTGGTGTGTGTAGCCAAGGCCGTTCAGGATGCCGTTACTACAGCAATCGTTTCTATGACAGGTGTAAAGATTACATCTGTAAATGTAAATGTTTGTGGAATTGCACAACAGTGAGGTATACCTGTATGACAAGAGCAAATGCCAGAGAACTGGCAGTACATTTGATCTACAGCAGGGATTTCACCGGTGAGACTCCTGAGAATGTTGTGGAATTACGACTTGAAAAAGATTATTACGCAAAGCTCTCTGCAGAAAATGAAGTCTATGCTGAGCGTCCGAGCCGTGCTCAGTTAGCATACATTGATTCTGTGGTTTCGGGTGTTGCCAATCGCACTGAAGATCTGAATGAACATATCAGTAAGTTTGCAATCGGTTGGGATGTCGGTAGAATCTCCCGATTGACTCGGTCTATTATGCAGCTGGCGATCTTCGAAATCCTGTATGTTGATGATGTTCCTACCGGTGTCGCCATCTCTGAAGCTGTGCGTCTTGCCAAGAAGTATGACGGCGATGACACCGGCTCTTTTGTGAATGGTATTCTTGGCAGCTTCGCCAGAAGCTTGCTGGCAAAACCTGCAGAAGTTGAGGAATGATCTATGGCAGTCATCGGCTTTGATACCAGTAATTATACGACCTCCATCGCTTGGTTTGATGGTAATGATGGTATTAACTGTTCTAAGCTTCTTCCTGTAAGGCAGGGCGAGCTTGGGCTGCGCCAAAGTGATGCTGTATTTGCGCATATCAAAGGCCTGCCGGAGCTATCCGGCAGGCTATTTTCCGATATTGGCAAAGCAAATATTACTGCTGTTGGTGTCAGTACACGGCCACGTGCCATTGAAGGAAGTTATATGCCATGCTTTATGGTTGGATACTCCCATGCGAAATTGCTCAGTGATTATTTGCGGGTGCCTATGATCGAGGTTTCCCATCAGCAAGGCCATGTTGCAGCGTCTTTGTGGAGTGCGAAGCGCCTTGACTTGATGAATAAACCTCATTTGGCATGGCATCTTTCCGGTGGTACCACAGAACTTCTGTTGGTAGAACCTGATGGTAAAAATGTGAGATGCACTAAAATAGGCGGGACCAGTGACATCTCAGCCGGTCAGTTAATCGATCGTACTGGCCAGCTGTTGGGATTGCCTTTCCCGTCGGGTAAACACTTGGATATGTTGAGCAAAGCTGCATCCATGCGAGAGACATTCCATGTTAAGTGCCATACAACAGAGTTTTCTCTTTCTGGTGTGCAGAATAAGGTGCAGCAGTTCCACGATAAGAATTGTGACCCTGCTGAGACAGCTGCATATTGTCTCCGTTGTATTGCTTATGCTGTTCTGAAAGCTACGGAAAATGCAATGAAAGAGTATCAGGGTTTGGAAGTTGTCTTTTCCGGTGGTGTTGCGTCCAATACACTGTTGCGCGAGAAGATCGCACCATTGTTTCCGGTTTTCTCTGAACCGAATTTTTCTACAGACAACGCTATGGGTGTTGCTGTTTTGGCATATCTTATGCAGGAGGGGTAATAAAACATGGCCCAGAATATCCTGTCAATTACTCAAATCAATGAATACATCCGCACGGTTATGGATCGTGATCCCAGGCTTGGCAATGTTGCAGTGCAGGGTGAGATCAGCAACTATAAAATGTACCCATCGGGACATCATTATTTTACATTGAAAGATGATAGTGCATCGTTGAAATGCGTGATGTTTAAGGGAAACGCCATGCGGCTGCGTTTCAGGCCTGAAAACGGAATGAAAGTTGTTGCTGTTGGAAAGATCAGTGTCTTTCCCCGGGATGGTGCCTATCAGCTCTATTGCAATGCTATGACAGTTGACGGTGTTGGCGATCTCCATGCTGCCTTTGAACAGTTAAAAGCTAAGCTGGGTGCTATGGGACTATTTGATCAATCTCATAAGAAGCCGCTTCCTAAATATCCGGGCACCATTGGAATCGTTACAAGCTCCGCTGGTGCTGCTGTCCATGACATGCTTAGAATCTTACGCAAACGGTATCCTCTGACGAGAGTTCGCCTGCTGCCTGTCCGCGTTCAAGGCGTTGAAGCACCGGGGGAAATTGCAGCAGCTATCCGCTATGCAAACAAGTATAATCTGGCAGATCTGCTGATTGTAGGTCGCGGCGGCGGATCAATTGAAGATCTTTGGGCATTCAATGATGAACGGGTTGCTTATGCCATTTACGAGTCCGGGATCCCTGTTATCTCCGCTGTTGGACATGAGCCGGATGTTACCATTTCCGACTATGTCGCTGATCTGCGTGCCGCAACCCCATCCAATGCTGCAGAACTTGCTGTACAGGATCAGGAAGCTTTGAGACAAACATTGGATTCCATGTCGGCTGCAATGGCAACAGCGCTTATGCGGCAACTGAAGGCTTCAAGGCGCCATTTGCAGGTTCTGGCCGGCAGCAGTTGCCTCCAAAGTCCCTTGGGTTATCTTCAGCAAAGAAAAGATACACTTTCTGCCATGTCAAACCGAATGATTGCGGCGCAGGCACGATATGTACACAGCAAAAAACAGCGGTTCATTGGGTTTACGGCAAAACTTGACGCAATGAGCCCGCTGAAAGTATTAACGCGCGGTTACGCAATGACACAGACAGATGACGGAATGATATTGCGAAGTGTCAAACAAACCGGGGTAGGAGAAACCGTCCGCATTTCCTTGTGCGACGGGCAACTCACGGCTTCTGTATCTGATGTAAAGGAGAACTGCTATGAATAACGGCAACAAGACCTTTGAAGAAAATATGCAGCGCCTTGAACAGATTGTGCGCTCAATGGAGCGTGGCGATGTCGCGCTTGAAGAATCTCTTAAACTGTTCCAGGAGGGCACTGAACTTGTCAGGAATTGCGGAAAGCTATTGGATGAAGCAGAACTGCAAGTGAAAATAATTATGACTGACGGAGCCGGTAACCCCGTTGAGGAGGACTTTGCCGATGAGCCTTGATCTGCGAACAAATGAATACAAACAGCAGGTTGAACACTTTCTGATGGACTGGTACACCCGTTTCCATAGTGAGCCGCAAAAGAGTCTGTTTGATGCAATGGAGTACAGTCTTCTTGCTGGCGGAAAACGGTTGCGTCCCATTTTTGCCTTTGAGTTTTGCAGAATGTGCGGTAACGATTGGAAAGAGGCAACTCCGTTTGCCGCCGCTGTTGAAATGATTCATACCTATAGCTTGATCCATGATGATCTTCCTTGTATGGACAATGACGACTATCGTCGTGGAAGACTGACAAACCATAAGGTGTTTGGCGAAGCGTTGGCTGTTCTGTCTGGCGACGCTCTGCTTACTGATGCATTTGCTGTTGCATCCACCACCAAGCTGAAAGACCCAAAAGACATGAGTTTTGCGATCAGCGTCCTCAGTGAGTGTGCAGGTTCCCTCGGCATGGTCGGAGGGCAGGTGCTTGATATTTTGAGTGAGGAGCGTACTTGCACAGAAGAAGAAGTGATCGCAATCCAATCCCGAAAAACAGGTTCACTGATCAATGCTGCATGTGTGCTGGGTGCTGTCGCCGGGGGGGCAGATACACATCAAATAGAAGCAGCAGCCCGTTTTGCAGGTGCTATCGGACTGGCGTTCCAGATCAGAGATGATATGCTTGATCAAATCGGCACTCAGGAAGAAATGGGTAAAGGTATCGGTACGGATGCCAACAAAAATACATTTGTACGCATTTACGGTTTGGATAAGTGTGAGGAATTTGTACAGCGTTACACCAATGTTGCTATTGATGCGCTGGCATCTTTTTCTGATACAACATATATGACCGAACTGGCTCAAAAATTGACCGTACGACGCACATAAGAAAACCCCTGACTGCTTCACACAGTGAGCAGTCAGGGGTTCCTATTATTTTAGATGATGTCGCCATTGTCAAAAGGGTCACCGCACTCAGGGCAGAAACGAGGGGCCTTGGTTGGATCGGCAGGCTGCCAGCCGCACTTGTCGCAGCGGTACTGAGGAATTCCAGCAGGCTTCTTGCCGCCACACTCTGTGCAGAATTTGCCCTTATTTGAAGTACCGCAAGAACAGGTCCAGTCACCGTTATCTGCAGGC
>JAZNLC010000134.1:0-2991 GCA_045578895.1 Faecousia sp.
CCATGCAACCAAGGTGTACCACACCATCGAAGGCGGCTGCCTGTGCTATCACGACGAAGCCTTGTCCGAAAAGCTGACCGATATCCGCAACTTCGGCCTGCACGGCCAGGAGGAATGCCTCTATATCGGCGGCAATGCCAAAATGAATGAATTCCAGGCAGCTATGGGCCTGTGCAATCTGCGTCATATCGATGGCGAGATCGCCAAGCGCAAGGCTGTGGTGGAGCGCTACAGAGAGCGGCTTTCCGGTGTTCCCGGCATTAAGCTTTCTGCGATCCAGGAGAATGTGCAGTCCAACTATGCCTATTTCCCGGTGGTTTTCGACGGCTACAAATATGACCGGGATCAGGTATTTGCCCTGCTGAAGGAGCAGGAGATCGTAGCCCGCAAGTATTTCTACCCGCTGACCAACGGTTTCGCATGCTACAAGGAACTGCCCACCGCAGGCGTAGAGAAGACACCCGTGGCGGACCATTTTGCCAGCCGGGTGCTGACGCTGCCTCTGTATGCGGATCTGGCGCTGGAAGATGTGGACCGTATCTGTGATCTGATACTGAAATAAAAAGGAGAGCGTGCCATGAAAGGAATCATCTTAGCCGGCGGTAAGGGAACCCGGCTGTATCCCATGACGAAGGGCGTATCCAAGCAGCTGCTTCCCATTTACGATAAGCCGCTGATCTATTATCCTCTGTCCATGTTGCTGCTGGCAAGTATTCGTGAAATTTTGATTATTTCCACTCCCGAAGACATCGGTGACTATCAAAAACTGTTGGGCGACGGCAGCCAGATCGGCGTGAAGTTTACATACGCGGTGCAGGACAAGCCCAGAGGTCTGGCAGATGCCTTCATCATTGGTGCGGATTTTATCGGTGACGACAGTGTTTGCCTGGTCTTAGGTGACAATGTATTTTACGGCCAGGACATGACCCGGTACCTGCGCAGTGCCATCGATAATCTGCAGGGCGCAACGATCTTCGGCTACCCCGTGAAGGATCCTACCGCTTTTGGCGTGGTGGAATTTGACCAGGATAACAAGGTGGTTTCTATTGAGGAAAAACCCGCCAATCCCAAATCCAATTATGCGGTCCCCGGCTTGTATTTCTATGACAACCGGGTGGTGGAGATCGCCAAAAATGTGAAACCCTCCGCCCGTGGTGAGATCGAGATCACAGCTATTAACAATGCGTATCTGGACAGCGGTGACCTGCGGGTACAGCTGTTGGGCCGTGGCATTGCCTGGCTGGATACCGGCACGCCGGACGGCATGCTGAAGGCAGCCCAGTTTGTGGAGGCTGTCCAGGACCGGCAGGGCTTCTATGTATCCTGCATCGAGGAGATCGCATGGCGCAGAGGCTTTATCACCACAGAGCAGCTGCGCGGTATCGGCGAAAGCCTCAAAATGACCGAATACGGCCAGTATCTGCTGACGCTGGCGAAGGAGGACTAAGCCATGACCATTATCGTAACCGGCGGCGCCGGCTTTATCGGTTCCAATTTTGTTTTTCACATGTTGGACAAGTACCCCGAATATCGCATTATCTGCCTGGACAAGCTGACCTATGCCGGCAATCTTTCTACGCTGGCTCCTGTTATGGATAACCCCAACTTCCGCTTCGTGAAGCTGGATATCTGCGACCGGGAAGGTGTTTATAAGCTGTTTGAAGAAGAGCATCCCGACGTAGTGGTGAACTTCGCCGCTGAGAGTCATGTGGACCGTTCCATCGAGAACCCCGAGGTCTTCCTGCAGACCAACATCCTGGGCACCCAGGTGCTGATGGATGCCTGCCGGAAGTACGGTATCACCCGCTACCATCAGGTCTCCACCGACGAAGTCTACGGTGACCTGCCCCTGGATCGCCCCGACCTGTTCTTCACCGAGGAGACCCCCATCCACACCAGCTCCCCCTATTCTTCTTCCAAGGCCGGTGCGGATCTGCTGGTCATGGCTTACCACCGTACCTATGGCCTGCCTGTGACCATTTCCCGCTGCTCCAACAACTACGGCCCCTACCACTTCCCTGAAAAGCTGAGCCCTTTGATGATCGCCAATGCGCTGGCGGACAAGCCCCTGCCCGTGTACGGTGAAGGCCTGAACGTGCGTGACTGGCTGTATGTTGAGGATCACTGCAAGGCCATCGACCTGATCATCCATAAGGGTACTGTTGGTGAAGTTTACAATGTAGGCGGTCACAATGAGAAGCGGAATATCGATATCGTGAAGATCATCTGCAAGGCTCTGGGCAAGCCCGAGAGCTTGATCACCTATGTAACAGACCGGAAGGGCCACGATATGCGTTACGCTATCGACCCCACCAAGATCCATAACGAGCTGGGTTGGCTGCCCGAGACCAAGTTTGAAGACGGAATTCAGAAGACCATTCAGTGGTATTTGGACAACAAGGAATGGTGGCAGACCATCATTTCCGGCGAGTATCAGAACTACTACGAGAAAATGTACGGAAATAGATAAAGAAAACATAGCCTATGAAATGTTTAATTCTAGCTGCCGGTTACGCGACCCGGCTGTACCCTCTGACCGAGAATTTCCCCAAGCCGTTGCTGGATGTGGGGGGCAAGACCATTCTGGACTGGCTGGTGGACGATATTGACACCGCCGGATTGGTTGATGAGTATGTGGTCATTTCCAACCATAAGTATGCCCACCATTTTGATGCCTGGGCCAAGACCAAGCCCATGAAGGTTACTGTCGTTGATGACGGCACTTCCTCCAATGAGACCCGCCTGGGTGCGGTGAAGGATATCCAGTTTGCCATCGGGCAGCTGGGCCTGGACGATGACATGCTGGTCATTGCCGGTGACAATGTGCTGGATTTCAGCCTGACCAAATTCGTCCGCTATGCTGCCGAAAAGAAGACCTCCTGCATCATGCGCTACTTTGAACCCAGTGAGCAGAAGCTGACCAAGTGCGGCGTTGTGGCGGTGGACGAAAACGACCGCATCGAGTCTATGGAAGAAAAGCCCGCTCAGCCC
>JAZNLC010000135.1:0-8070 GCA_045578895.1 Faecousia sp.
CTGTGTACATGGTTGTTTTGTCTCCTTTCGGGAAGGCCGGGCCTTCCGCTGCTTTGTTGGGGTCCATTCAAAAACCACAATCATAGAGTCATTATACACGAATGCCATGAACAATGCAATTCACCATTTCGTAGATTTTACAGGGCTACATTTATGCACTTTTGCGGCAATTGCCTTGCGTGAAACCATGATACATAGTATAATGAGGAAAAAGTGTTAGGAGAGCCTTTTATGAAGCAGCATAATGTTCTGCATTCCGGTCAAATCTACCATCCTGCCGACGACAGTATCATGGCTGTGCAGCTGCGTTGCCTGGAAAAGCAATATGACTACAATGCCACCCGCCCTTTAGAGCTGGAAAAGCGCACCGCCCTGTTAAAAGAAATGTTTGCCGAGATCGGTGACGGCTGCTACATTGAGCCTCCGCTGCACAGTAACTGGGGCGGCCACCATGTCCATTTTGGCAAAGGGGTTTATGCCAATTTTAATTTGACATTGGTGGATGACACCCACATCTATGTAGGTGACTATACCATGCTTGGCCCCAATGTTACCTTGGCAACCGCAGGTCATCCCATTTACCCTCCTCTGCGTGAAAAGGGCTATCAGTACAATATGCCCGTACATATCGGTAAGAATTGTTGGCTGGGGGCGGGTGTCATCGTTATGCCCGGCGTTACCATCGGCGATAATACCGTCATCGGTGCCGGCAGTATCGTTACCAAGGACATCCCCGCCAATGTGGTAGCTGTGGGAAATCCCTGCAGGGTCCTGCGGCCAATCAGTGATCACGACCGGGACGTTTACTTTAAAGACAAACGGATCCCGGAAGAACTCAAATAAGAAAAGCCGCTGCAAAACCTGTGTTTTGCAGCGGCTCTTTTCATACATTATACAGATTCTGCGAAACGGACAAAGGCTGCTCGGCCCTGCGGTGTGCATTTGTAGACACCGGCATCCTCCAGCACTGCGGCAAACACCGCTCCCACTTCCCTGCGCAGGATCTCGCGGGTGTTTTCGGCAGTAAAGCTATATCGCTGTTTCAGTTCATCTACCCAATCGGCATGCTTGGAAAGCACCGCATCGGTGCGGATATCCCGGTTTTCCAGGATGGCCGTTTCCAGATCCGCCAATTCTCCCTTCAGCCGGGAGGGCAGCACTGCCAGGCCCATAACTTCGATCAGGCCGATATTTTCCTTCTTAATGTGGTGCTTCTCGCTATGGGGATGGTACAGGCCCATAGGATGCGCCTGCGTTGTTAGATTGTTCCGCAGCACAAGATCCAGTTCAAAATCCGCACCTCTGCGGCGGGCAATAGGCGTAATCGTGTTATGGGGAACACCGTCCGTATCCGAGAAAATCATGGCCTCCGCATCGGTATAATCCCGCCAGGCAAGCAATATTTTGTCTGCCAGGGCCACCAGTCTCTCCGGATCCGCGCAGCGCAGTCGGATCACAGACATGGGCCACTTGACAATACCTGCGTTCACATCCGCAAAGCCAGCAAACCGCAGTTCCTTCTCAATGCCCGCGGTTTCCATGGCAAATGTATAGCGGCCGCCCTGGAAATGGTCGTGGCTCAAAATGGAGCCGCCCACGATGGGCAGGTCAGCGTTGGATCCCACAAAGTAGTGCGGGAACTGGCCTACAAAGTCCAGCAGCTTCCGGAATGTGGCACGGTTGATCGCCATAGGTGTATGCTGACCGTTGAATACGATGCAGTGTTCATTATAGTACACATAGGGAGAATACTGCATAAACCAGGCAGAATTGTGAATGGTCATAGGGATGATCCGGTGGTTCTGACGGGCAGGATGGTTCATCCGGCCGGCATAGCCTTCATTCTCCCGGCACAGCAGGCACTTGGGATAACCGGATTGAGGTGCCAGCTTGGCTGCCGCAATGGCCCGGGGATCCTTCTCAGGCTTACTGAGATTGATGGTGATATCCAGCGTGCCGTATTCACTTTCATACTTCCACTTTTCATCCTTGGCGATCCGGTCACGGCGTATGTAATTGGTGTTTTGGCTGAAAGCGTAATACCAATCGGTAGCC
The DNA here is from genome assembly GCA_045578895.1 of Faecousia sp. Lineage (GTDB taxonomy): Bacteria > Bacillota > Clostridia > Oscillospirales > Oscillospiraceae > Faecousia. The sequence continues at coordinate 2,056 of JAZNLC010000135.1, forward strand.
GCTTCAGGAGACTGGGCGTACAGCGTGCTGAATCTCGCTCTGACTTCATGGGGTGCAGGGGTCAATACCCCCATCAGTTTCGTGTCAAACAGGTCTCTTGCCACCTGGTTATCGTCGCAGATTCCCCGCTGCACCGCGTTTTCCGTCAGTGCCTCCAGGATCTCATGGAGCGGGGCCTGGGCAGGCACATCCTCTTCCACTTCATCCAGTTCCATCACTTCCAGCAGGCGGTTGATCGCCCACAGCCGATCCTCCGGCTGGATCATCCCGCTGCGAACCGCGTGTTCGGCCAATGCCATGAAATATCTATCCATTGTACACCCTCCCAATTACAAAGACCTGGTCCACTCAGTAATCAGCAGCCCGGGAATCAGCCAAACCATTTCATACAGCAATACATTCACAGGTGTCAGCAGCTGCGCTTCACCCAAATATGCCAAAACGCCCATCATCGCCAAGCCCAGGATGCCGCCCAACAGGTGAATGGCGACACCGATCCAGCTGGCAGTCCGCACGCTGCGGGCACCGGTAACAGCGAAAGCATAGGGGGCAAGGCCCTTGGACGTGATCAATGCCATTGCCGGCGTTTCCTCCCCCGGCTCCACGGCAGCCAATTCCCTGCGCACAGAGCGCTCAGGGAAGCAGACCCGCCGGGTATTCACACCGAAGCGGCTGCGGACAAATCCTTCCGTCAGCATAAAGTCTTCCGTGATCAGCACGGGACGCAATCCCCGGTAAGCGCACATTGTCCGCAGACCCGCCACGGAAGATTTGGCTTTTGCATAGGTCACAGCAAACACGCCGCAGAATTCTCCGTCGATGGCCGCATAAACCGCCTGGCTGACACTGGTGCCTTCCGGGATCTCCACGCCCAGTTCTTTCAGGCAGTTCAGCGTACCCACCAGCACCGGCTCACCACAAACTTCACCACCCAGGCCACCGTTGTAGCCCCGGAAGTTTTCCACCTGGTAATGGCGGCCGTTGCGGCTTGTCAGCAGATAGTCGAACAGCGGTACCAAAGCGCCGCCATCCGCATTGACCAGTGCTGCGCAGTAAGCCACCACCTGATCCGGATCCCGGCTGCCATAGAATTTTACACCGTTAAGCTTGCAGCTTCCCACAGGGAACAGATCCTCGTGGTTGATGGGGAACACGGCCCGCTTGCTCAGGCCCACGATGCCCCGCCAGCCGCAAAGCACCGCGCCCAGCCGGTGGAGCCTGCGCTCCAAAATTGCCATAGGCCGGCTTAATGTAATAAAGGATGTGACCGGCACCGCTGCCAACATGGAAACGGACAGCACCTGAACACCAAAGGATACTGAGCCATGGAGCACCATTGCCAACGCGCCCAAACCGATGCTGACCAGCATCGCGATGAACGCATACCAGGAAAACACCTTTTCCGGGCGGGAGGGCTTGTTGTAGTGATCCATAAAGTCTTCTACCTGCCCCTCACGGCGCAGAAAGCCCCAACAGCCGTCGTGGTAGTTTGCTACCGCTTTGATAGCGTCCAAATTGGTCGCCTTGCGCATGGTATCCATCATCGCCATTTCCGTGCTGCGGCGATGGTAAGCGCCCCACAAAGACATGGTCACCTGCAGGCTGAATGCGGCGCAGCAGGGAATGCGCAGTTCCCGCAGACACAGTACACCGTCAACACAGCAGGCTATAAAGGTAAAGACCAGCATGGTATCCAGCGTAAAACGGCCCTTGCAAAGGTCCATAGCGCCTTCCAGCAGTTGGTAGCTGCCCAGCAACGCCGACATCAGCATAGCGAAGATCTGGCAAAAGATCAGCAGCTTCATACGGCTCTCCTGCACCATATTCAGCGCATACATAGCCGTAGAACCTGCGGTGAGCACCACCACTAAAAAGCTCAAAAAGATCGCTGCCTGCAATTTTCCGAAGCCGATCTCGTTGATCTCATAATAGCGGCGTTCCGGACCCGCCACCAGCTTGCGCTTCAGTTCCCGCAAGCGGGAACGGGGGTGGAATATAATGGGCTGTGGGGGAACATACTCTCCCATAGGCTGCTCGTACTGTGGCTGCCAGTTTTCACCGAAGGCTTCTTTTTCCTCCGGTTTCGGCTCCTGATCATCCTTTGCCAGCTGTTCTATGTTCTCCAGCCGGATGGTGTCGCCCATGTCATTTTCCACCGGGCGGTGCTGAGGCAGTTCGATGCGGATGGTGTCGCCGGCAGCTTCCACAGGTTCCTGGTCCGGCTGCTGGTTTTCTTCCTCTGCCTCTGCTTCCTCTAAAGCCGCATCTTCCAGAATTTCTCCCTCTTCCGGAGCAAACTCCTTCATAATGTCATCCAGATTCAGTTCCGGGTTTTCCTGCTCCTGCAGGTTTTCATTTTCGTTCATAAGTACCTCCCAGGCAAGCGCTTACAGGCGCTGGCGTACCGCTTCATACAGCAAAATGGAAGCCGCGTTGGATGCGTTCAAAGAAGTGATTTTTCCCTTCATGGGAATATGGACGGTCACATCACAGCTTTCCCGAACCAAACGGCTCATCCCGTCACCTTCCGATCCGATCACAATGGCAGCCGGTCCTTTCAGATCCGCCTGATACATAGGAACAGACCCTTCCGCGGCAGTGCCGAAAATCCACACGCCCTGCTTTTTCAGTTCTTCAATGGTTGCGGTAATATTCGTAACACGGGCCACTTTCATATATTCCACCGCGCCGGCGGAAGCCTTTGCCACCACCGCGGTCAGGCCGACACTGCGGCGTTTGGGAATGATCACACCGTGGGCACCGGCGCATTCAGCGGTTCTCAGAATCGCTCCCAAATTGTGGGGGTCGGAAAGCTCATCGCAGATCACGATCAGAGGTGCTTCTCCACGGGAAGCGGCTTCCTCCAGAATGTCCTCCACAGAGAAATACTCCCGGGCTGCCACCAGCGCAATGACACCCTGATGGGAATGGCTTTGACTCATGGCATCCAGCTTCCGGCGGTCAACAGGCACCACAACGGCACCGGCCTCTTTCGCGTCCGCTGCCAGGCGCTGCAGACCTCTATCCGTTTCGCCCGCAGCGATAAACACCTTATCAATGGTGCGTCCGCTGCGCAGGGCTTCTGTCAAAGCATTGCGGCCCTCGATCTGCCCCTCGTTTTCTTCAAGCTCAGGCCCGGAAAGATTCCGGCTGTCGTTCTCTTTGGAAAAGCGGGGGTTTTCCCTTCTCTGACGGGGGGTGTCTTTTGCAAAGCGTCTTGCGTCTTTCATTGTTTCAGCTCCCATACAATACCCGCAAGGGTATACTTCTCATAATATGGATCTATTATAACAAAAAAACGCTGCAGGTACAACTGCTTTTTTCCGTGCGGGAGGTTTTTTCCACGAATTAACAAAAAGTTCACCGCAAATTCCCTTTTCCTTCATTGCTTCACGGAAGAAAATGTGATATGATGGGCAAAATATCATAGATTATCCCAAGGAGGTTATCCTATGGATCCAGATAAGAACAACGGTCCCAACAAAAACGGGCCGGAAGGTAATAAGCCCAAGTGGAGCATTTGGGGCGCATTGGTGATCACGGTCGCCATCATTCTGCTGATCAGCACACTGTTTAACATGATCTCCAAGAGCCAGTACACCGCCACTACTTATACCGATTTCCGGGAGGCTATGCTGGCAGGTCAACTGGTAGAGGTGCAGATTCAGCCGGACCGGTTGGTATATATGACCCGTGAGGAAGCCGCCAAACCTGCCGCTTCCCAAAAGGCTTTCTACACCGGTCTGCCTGCAGGCGGTGACCTGCTGGCACTGTCCAACGAGCTTTATGAGATGGGTGTTGTGGTGGATGAGCTGATCATCGAAGACAACTCCACCATCATTATGATCCTCTACTATGTGATCATGTTCGCCCTGATTTTCGGTAGTATGCGCATGATTGGCAAGCGCATGAGCGGCGAAAGCATGATGGGCGGTTTCGGTAAGAGCCGGGCTAAGGTCTATATGGAAAAACAGACCGGCGTTACATTCAAAGATGTTGCCGGTCAGGACGAAGCCAAAGAATCCCTGCAGGAGATCATCGATTTTCTCCACAACCCCCAGAAATACACCGAGATCGGTGCGAAGCTCCCCAAAGGCGCTCTGCTGGTAGGAGCGCCCGGTACCGGTAAGACCCTCATCGCAAAGGCCGTTGCCGGCGAGGCCAATGTTCCCTTCTTCTCCATTTCCGGCTCCGACTTCGTGGAAATGTTCGTAGGTATGGGTGCCAGCCGTGTTCGCGACCTGTTCCAGCAGGCCGCAAAAGTCGCCCCCTGCATCATCTTCATCGATGAGATCGATGCTGTAGGCCGCTCCAGAGATTCCAAGTTTGGCGGCAATGACGAGCGGGAGCAAACCTTGAACCAGCTGCTTTCCGAGATCGACGGTTTCGATTCCAATAAGGGCATCGTATGTCTGGCAGCCACCAACCGTCCCGAGGTTTTGGACAAGGCGCTGCTGCGCCCCGGCCGTTTTGACCGCCGGATCATCGTTGACCGTCCCAACCTCCAGGGCAGACTGGACACCCTGAAGGTACACACCCGGAAGATCAAGCTTTCCGAGGATGTGGATCTGCGGAAGATCGCCCAGGCCACCGCCGGTGCTGTGGGCGCTGACCTTGCCAATTTGGTCAACGAAGCTGCCCTCCGGGCTGTGCGGCAGGGCCGCCAGGCCGTCAATCAGGAGGACCTGATGGTCTCCTTCGAAGTAGTCATCGCCGGTACGGAAAAGAAAAACACCGTGTTTACCGACACCGAAAAGCGGCTTGTTGCCTACCATGAAGTGGGTCACGCCCTGGTCGCTGCCCTGGAAAAGCATACCGATCCCGTAACCAAGATCACAATCGTTCCTCACACCTCCGGCGCCCTGGGTTACACCATGTACACCCCCGAGGAAGAAAAGTATCTGTCCACCAGGGATGAACTGCTGGTAGATCTGAAGTCCACCCTGGGCGGCCGTGCCGCGGAGCAGGTGGTATTCGGTGTGCAGACCACCGGCGCTGCCAACGATATCCAACGGGCCACTTCTTTGGCTAAGCACATGGTCACCCTCTACGGCATGAGCGAAGAATTGGGCTTGATGGCTCCTGCCTCCGTCAGCAGCCAGTATCTGGACGGGCAGGCTTACCTGGATTGTTCCCAGGACACCGCTGCCGTTGTGGATAAGGCCGTGCAGCGGATCATGAATCAGTGCTACGAAGACGCAAAGAAGCTTCTCACGGAAAACCGGGCTCTGCTGGACGAGATCTCCGAATACCTGCTGGTCAAGGAGACCATCACCGGCGAAGAGCTGATGAAATTCGTAAATGCTTCCAAGGCAGAAACCCAAGAAGAACAATAAAGAAAAGCCTGCGCAGCTCCTTATCGGAAGCTGCGCAGGCTTTTGGTTTATGACGAAAAAGTTCGGTACAGATTTATCGTCTACCAGACAAATTGGAATTGGTTTAATCCTTGCTTAACTCTTTTTTCTGCCAGGACTTTTTTTCGCATTGGGGGCAACGCATATATCTTGTTCTGCCCATGTGCGGAGCCATAGCAACGGCTCTATATGTCGGTACATATCGGTGTCCGCATTCTTTGCATGTATAATATCCTGCCTCTTGCTCCATCCGCAGTGCATAGAAGCAACCCGCTAAGAACAAAATAAATCCAAATACAACGAGCGTAATCCTTAGTCCAGTTGACATTTGCACAAAAGCGGCAACAAATATCAAAGCCAAAAGAACGACCGTTGCTGTAATGCCTATAAACACTTCTGCAGACAATAATCTTTTGTCTGCTTGTTCTTTTTGCTTAATCATCACAAACAAATTGTTTTCTAGTTCTTTGTTGTACTTATCCATTGTAACTACCTCCCCACATAATAAATCATTAACACTGATACCCAGAACATCGCAAAGTTCAAGCATAATAGACGAGTCAGGCAGAGATTTGCCCGTTTCCCATTTTGATATTGCTCTGTCAGTAATGTTCAGTTTTTCTGCCAACTGCATTTGGGTTAAGTTTGTTTTTCTTCTGCA
>JAZNLC010000136.1:0-9904 GCA_045578895.1 Faecousia sp.
CAAGCGTGACATGACCCTGATGCTGAAGGCTGCCTGCTCTTTGGGCATTCCCATGGTCATCGGCAGCTGCGGCGGTGCCGGTGCGAACCCCCATTTGGAGCGGGAAGTGGGCATTTTGAAAGAAATCGCAGCGGAGCAGAACCTGAGCTTCAAGCTGGCGGTGATCACCGCTGAATTCCAAAAGGAATACCTGGTAGATGCGCTGCATGACGGAAAGCTTGCAAAGCTTGGTCCCGCGCCGGAAATTACCGAAGAAGAGATCAACGCCAGCACCCACATTGTTGCCCAAATGGGTATCGAGCCCATTATGGAAGCGCTGGATAAGGGCGCGCAGGTGGTGCTCTGCGGCCGCTGCTATGACCCGGCAGCCTTTGCCGCTCCCCCCATTCGCCTGGGCTATGACAGGGCGCTGGCGCTGCACATGGGCAAGATTCTGGAGTGCGCCGCTATCTGCGCAACTCCCGGCAGCGGCAGCGATTGCATTATGGGTTATTTGGGCGAGGACTATTTCAAGGTAGAGCCGCTGAATCCCATCCGCAGCTGCACACCGCTGTCTGTTTCTGCCCATACCCTGTATGAAAAGACCAATCCCTATCTGCTGCCCGGCCCCGGTGGCATGCTGGATATCAGCCAGGCTACCTTCACAGCCGAGAGTGACCGCTGTGTGAAGGTGATGGGTTCCAAATTCATTCCGGAGGATGTGGCTTCCGTGAAGCTGGAAGGCGCGAAGCAGGCAGGCTTCCGAACCATTTCCATCTGCGCCAACCGGGATCCCATCTTTATCTCCCAGGTAGACGATATCCTGGAAGGCCTGAAAAAGCGGACCGCCGATAATTTGTCTGCTGACTTTGACTACCGGCTGGACTTCATCGTTTACGGTAAGAACGGTGTCATGGGCGCTTTGGAGCCGCTGACAGAGATCACCTCCCACGAAATCTGCATCGTCATTGATGTGGTGGCCGACACTCAGGAGCATGCCAACGCGGTCTGCTCCGTGGCAAGATCTACCTTGCTGCATTACGGCTATCCCGGCCGCATCGCTACCGCAGGCAACCTGGCCTTCCCCTTCTCTCCCTCGGATGTGAAGGTGGGCCCGGTGTTTGTATTCAGCGTCTACGGACTTTTAAAGGGCGAAGATCCCCTGAAGATCTTCCCCATTACTTATGAACAGATCGGAGGAAACGCCCAATGACAGTCAGACTTCGTGATATCGCCAGTGTCATCCGCAGCAAGAACGCAGGCCCCTTTGAGCTGACATTGGATATCCTTCTGAAAGATGATGAGACCTTTGAAATGCTCCGCAAGGCGGATGTGATCAACGCGGCATCCATTGCCAAGCTTTACCGCATCCCGGAAAGCGATGTCATCGGCATCGTCTATTTCCCCAATGCCCGGGCCATCAAGGCCACCATCGTACGGCCTTGCGCATCCGGTGCGCTGCAGGAGCGGGATGTCTACGGTGCCCAGCAGCATGGGCCCCTGGTAAACTTTACTTTTGAACTCTGAAGCATTTCTTCTTGCGTGAGACTTCCTTGTGCCAAGTACATGATATCATAAGAAAAAACGGAGTTTCCACTCCGTTTTTTCTTATGATTGCGTTTATTTTAGTCCTCTGCCATAGGAAGCGTGGCACCGCCAAAGGGCATTGCCAGCACCGTCGCACTTGCACCATACTTTTCCAATGCCAGGTCCAGGGCTTCCTGGGCACTTTTGCGAGGCGTGAGAAATATTTTTCTGACAAAATCATCGTCCATCCGGCTGACTAAATCTATGGATGCGTTTTGTAATACCATTGCAATGGCCGCCGCTTTATGGCCGCCCAACTGGAATTGCCGATGAATTCGGTCGATCATAGACTCCGCCGTGGGAGCATTCAGCAGCCACTGCTCGAAAGTCTTGCTTCCCAGGCCCTCCTGACAAGCTCCGATCAGTATGATCGTGCCGCCCCTCTTTACCGCATGCTTGGCATTATCCAACGCCTTTTGCACCTGATACAAATTTGCATCCTTCGGAGCGCCACCTTGAGAAACCAGCACGATGTCAGCCCGCTCTGGAATTTTCTTGCGGTACATTCTGTCAAGATACGCGCAGCCGTCCCGGTGCGCCGCCGTCACATCACCCGCAACCGCATAGACAATATGCTTATGCTCATCCAGCACAACATTGACAATATAATGGATGCCGCATATGGCGCCTGCCTGCTCAATGTCCTCCCGGATAGGATTGCCCTCCAGTTTTCCTGCGCAGGCCGCTTCGTCGGTCATCATTCGGTGGTTCGCCTGAATGGCCATGGGTGTGGAAACCCCCGGCATAATGGCTTTAGCGCCGCCGGAATAACCGGCAAAATAATGAAATTCAATGTTTCCGGTACAGATCCGGAAGTCTGCTTCCGCGACCACCCGGGTAATATCCACCGGCGTTCCGGCATCGGTAACGCCCATATGCACACAATCATCCGGATCCGAGTCCACGCACCGAACTGTTTCAAACACCGCATCTCCCGCCAGATGCCGCATTTCCGCTTCCGTATGTTTGCGGTGGGAGCCGAGGGCAAATACCACGGTAATATCTTCTGCTTTACAGCCGGCAGAGAAAAGCGCTTTCAGGATTTCAGGCAATATTTCATGGCTGGGAACAGGCCGGGAGATATCACTTGCCACAATGGCGATTTTTTGTCCCGGATGCACCAGCGTCCGAAGCAGAGGCGCGCCAATTGGATTCTCCAGCGCATAAGCTACTGCTTCCGGGCCGGTTCGGGTATGTTCCATCTCGTTGGCAACAAGAACCGCCAAAAGCCGATCATCGGGGATTGTTACGATCTCTTCCCGCATTCCATATCCGAAAGATAGTTTCATATATGCCCCTCGCTTTCTTTAACAGTCATTATACAACAGTTTTCTATTTTCGCAATAGCGGAAGAAAATCATGGTAGCCACCAGCATTTGCACTGGCGGCAGGAGCAGGTGGCATCCGTTGAGATCACAGCCCAAAACACAAATCAGAACTTTGGCAGTGGCTTCCAGGGTATGGGCAATATGGGCAGACCCGGTGCAGCAGAGGATTTTGTTAGTTTTCTTCGGGAAATGCATACTGTGCTCTGTACCGTGCAAAGCGCTCGGAGAAAGCGGCAGATTCATGCAGTTCACCGGCCTTCAGGGCATTCAGGTATTCGTGTGCTTCCAGCTTGCCTTCCGCAACCTGCAGCATTTCCACGGCCACATTGGAGCAGTGGTCAGCGGTACGTTCACAGGCGGTCAGCAGGTCTTCCAGCACAAAACCGTATTCCACGGTGCACAGGCCATCGCGCAGGCGGCGGACATGGCGGGACTTGACCTCACGAACCAGCGCGTCAACCACCTGCTCCTGGGGTTCAATCTTAATGGCACCATCAAGATCAAAGCTGCCATAAGCTGCTACAGTGCGATCCACGATATCCAGCACAGCCTGCTCCAAAACTGCCAACTCTCCCTTTGCCTGCTTAGAAAACTCAATTTTCTTTTCCTCCATTTCCAAAGCGGCCTTCGCAATTGCCATAGCGTGGTCGGCCATCCGTTCAATGTCGGAAACGGTGTAGAGCAGGGTGTTCAGAATCCGGTTGTCATGAACAGATAGGTTCATACCGGACAGTTTCACCAGATAGGTGTTCAGCGCATCCTCATAGCGGTCAGTCTTATCTTCCAGTTCGATGACCTGCTCCATAACACCGGATTCAAACTTCTTGGTCAGTCCCATGGCCAGGTGCATTGCTTTCGCAGCATCCTCTGCCATCTCACCTGCGATCTCATGGGCACGCTGCACAGCAACGGCGGGAGTTGCCAGCAGACGAGCGTCCAACAACTCGGTTTTTTCCGGCTCTTTGACTTCGGGAACCAGCTGGTAGGCCAGCTTTACCAGCAGACCATTCAAGGGCATCAGTACAGCCGTTGCAATCAGGTTGAATCCGGTATGGATTACAGAAATATCCCATGCCTGCACAGAATCACCCAGGAAGTTCCACTGGATGAACATACCCAGGCCATAGAAAACCACAGCAAACATAACTGCGCCAACCACATTGAACAGCAGGTGGACCATAGCGGTTCTGCGGGCATTCCGGTTTGCACCGATAGCACCTATGATAGCAGTGATACAAGTACCGATGTTCTGACCAAGAATGATCGGAATGGCTGCGCCATAGGTGACTACACCGGTGCTGCACAGACCTTGCAGAATACCGACAGAAGCAGAAGAAGACTGGATGATGGCAGTCAGCACCGCACCAAAGAGGATACCCACAATGGGATTGGTGAAAGAGATCATCAGGTCTGCAAACCAGGCTTCGGTCTTCAGGAACGCCATGGAACTGCTCATGAGATCCATACCGGTCATCAAAGCCATGAAACCCAGCATGATAGTGCCAATGCCCTTTTTCTTTTCGGACTTACCCATGTACAGCAGGATGCCGAAGATACCGATCAGTGGTGCCAGGGTGGAAGGTTTGAAGAACTTAATCAGGAAGCTGTCACCCTCCAGACCGGACAGGGACAGAATCCAGGCGGTGACAGTGGTACCGATGTTGGAACCCATGATGACACCAACGGCCTGCTTCAATGTCATAATGCCGGAGTTAACGAAACCGACCACCATGACGGTGGTTGCGGAAGAGGACTGGATCACAGCGGTGACACCCAGACCCAGCAGGAAACCCTTAAACACATTGGAACTCATCTTTGCCAGGATGGTTTGCAGTTTACCACCGGCCTGCCGCTCCAGTGCTTTGCCCATCACATCCATACCAAACAGGAACAGTGCCAGACCACCCAAAAGGGTAATAATTTTAAAAATATAGGCTGTCATAATAATTCTCCTTTGAGATAGTATGCTCATTTCGACAGCTTACATTATAAATTTTCCATTTGTAAATACCATAGAGGGTTTGAAAAGCCTATGTAAAATGTATGTAAAATGAAAGACCGCATATCACTGCGAAGATGCGGTCAATAATTTAGAATTGAACAGTAATCGTAGTGCCCTTTCCGGGTACGCTTTCCAAATGAATTTCCGCCTTGTGATAGGCAGCTGCGTGTTTGACAATGGAAAGGCCGAGACCGGTGCCACCGGATGCTTTGGAATGGCTTTTGTCTACCCGGTAGAACCGCTCGAAAATACGGCCTTGATGCTGGTCAGGGATACCGATACCGGTATCCCTGACCAGTAAACGGTTATTCTCTGCGTGAATCGTCACACTGCCACCGGGGACATTGTACTTGATGGCGTTGTCGCAGAGATTGTAAATGATCTCCTGGAGCATTCTGCGGACACCTTTGATTGTAAAGCCATTACCGGTCACATCGATCTTAACATTCTTCTCAGCAGCGCTGGGCATCAAAATTTCCTTCACATCCTGGCAAAGCTGCAGGATATCTACCTGCTCGGCAGGCAGTTCTACACCTTCATCCAACTGGGAAAGGCGGATGATATCCTCGATCAGATTCACCAGCCGGGAGGCTTCCTTACGGATATGCCCAATAAAACGGGGCTGATCCTCCGGCTTCACCATGCCGCTTTCCAGCAGTTCGGCACTGCCGATAATGCCCTGCAAGGGCGTTTTCAGTTCGTGAGAAACATTGGCGGAGAATTCCCGACGCATCTGCTCCGCATTTTGGGATTCCGTTACGTCCACTGCCAGGAGTACCGCTCCAAGAAGTTTCCCCTCAGATTGGATGCTGCTCATATCAAACCGGTAGGCTCTGCCATCCAGCTTCTGTACTGTGCTTCCGTGTCCATGATCCAAGGCATCGTTCAGTGCCTGCCGCAGTGCGTTGCTCCGGTTTACCTGAAAGAAGCTGCTGCCCACGCTGGATTCCTCTGCATTAAAGATTCTCCTGGCAGCAGAGTTGATGGAGCGGATATGTGTTTCCTTATCCAGCACAATCAGACCCTCCTGCATATGGGAGGTGATCTGAATGAATTCATCGGTCTTTCGCTGCAGTTTCCGCATTTGGGAGTCGATCTGCAAATGCTGCTGGTTGATCCGGCGAAGCAGCGGAGAAAGCTCCTCATAAGTGTCGTTGGAAAGGGGCTGTTCCAGGTTCAGCTTGTTCAGAGGCTCTACGATATTCTTTGCCATGCGCCGGGCAAGCAATGCGGAAAGGCCGATGGCAAGCACAGCAATGAGAATCATGGGCCACAAAAGATCCATCATCAGCGCCCAGGCAGATGCCTGATTTGCAGAAATACGCAGCACCGTTCCGTCCGTTAAACGCCGTGCTTCGTAGTAGGTCTGCTCGGTCAGTGTAGAAGAGTTACGCACTGCGCTGCCGAAGCCGGTGGCAAAGGCTTCCCGGATTTCTTCCCGGTCGGCATGGTTTTCCATGGTGTTCTGGTCTACTTGCGTATCGAAAAGAACAGTGCCGTCTGTGTCGATCCAGGTCACACGGAAACGGTCAGCTTCCACATTTTCCAGGAATGCGTTGCCGTACTGCTCCGTACCGGTAACAGCCAAACTCAGTTCGTCCTTTAGCTGCTCCACCTGTACCCCGGTAAAATGATTGTAAAGGACACCCATTACAATTCCCAGAGAACAAAGCAGAACGGCTACCGCAACAAAGACCGTAGAATGAAAAATCTTACTTGTCATAGTTGTTCTCCAGTCGGTAGCCCACATTTCTGACGGTTTCGATGATATTGCCATAGTTACCCAACTTCTGCCGCAGAGTACGGATGTGCATATCCACCGTCCGGGTTTCTCCCGCATATTCTGTGTTCCAAACGGAGGAGAGCAGCTGCTCTCTTGTAAAAGCAATACCCGGCTGAGAGAGGAACAAATGCAGAAGTTCGTACTCTTTGTAAGTCAAAATCACCCGTTCGCCGTCGATGGTGACGGTATGTTCATCGGGATTCAGCACAAGGCCGTCCAGTTTCAGCAAGTTGGAGGACGCTGACCGTTTGTATCTGCGCAGAACAGCCTTCACCCGGCTGACCATTTCCATGATCCCAAAGGGCTTGACGAGATAATCGTCCGCACCTAAGTCCAGGCTTTGAATCTTATCATATTCCGTACCCTTGGCGGTTGCCATGATCACGGGAATGTCAGCCAATTCTTCGCTTGCTTTCATCAGCTTCAGCAGCGTGACGCCGTCCTTTCCGGGGAGCATCACATCCAGAACCACCAGCTCCGGTTTATTGGATTGCAGCGCATCCCAAAAACTGTCGCCATCTTCAAAACCTTTGGCTTCAAACCCGGTAGAAGTAAGTGCATACACTTCAATATCCCGGATACTGGAATCATCCTCTACACACCAAATCATAGCCACACCTCCTTGCTTTTTTCTAAATAATAGCGGTTTTCGTGGCGAAATTCAAGATTTTCGATGGACTTTACATACATTTTACATCTTACTGGCAGTCCTTGTGGATACCGGTGACGGAGAATTCTACCCACTCTGCAATGTTGGTGCAGTGGTCACCAATGCGCTCAAAATACTTGGCGATCATGAGTAAATCCAGCGCATACTCGCCCTGGGAAGGTTCGGCGGCAATGATATCAATGATGCCATTCTTAACCTGTGTAAAATAATCGTCTACCACATCGTCATGAGCCATGACCTTTCTTGCCAGTTCCAGATCCTGCTTCACATAGGCATCCACAGCCTCCGTGACCATAACTTGAGCAGCCTTTGCCATCTCCCGGATCTTAGGAAACTTTTCGTCGGGATGGGTATTCATATAGGGAACGATCTCCACAATATCCTCTGCCTGGTCACCGATTCTTTCCATATCGGTAATCATTTTCATAGCGGCGCTGATCTGCCGCAGATCACGAGCCACAGGCTGCTGCCGCAGCAGTAGCTTCATGCAGATGGTTTCAATGGTGCGCTCCGATTCATCGATCTGTGCGCCAATGGTGTTCACTTTATGAACCAGCTCCTCGTCCCAGTCGGTAAGCGCTTGGGATGCCAGGGCGATGATCTCCTCGCAGGCTGCACCCATAATGGTCAGTTCCCGTTTTAATTCATTCAGTTGCTCCTGGAATAAGTCTCTCATATTAACCAAACCTTCCTGTAATATAATCTTCGGTACGCTGATCCTTTGGCTGGGAGAACATTGCCTCTGTATTGCCGTATTCTACCAAATCACCCAGCAGGAAAAATGCGGTCTGATCGGAGATACGGACAGCCTGCTGCATATTGTGGGTAACGATGACGATGGTGTAGTCCTTTTTCAGTTCCATGGCCAAGTCTTCAATGCGGGAGGTAGAAATGGGGTCAAGGGCAGAGGTAGGCTCGTCCATCAGCAAGACCTTTGGTTCTACCGCCAGTGCGCGGGCAATACAAAGTCTCTGCTGCTGACCGCCCGACATTCCCAGTGCGTTCTTTTTTAGGCGATCCTTTACCTCATCCCAGATGGCAGCGCTGCGGAGCGCTTTTTCCACGATCTCGTCAAGCTGTGCTTTATTGGTTATGCCGTGAGTACGGGGACCATAGGCGATATTGTCGTAAATGCTCATAGGGAAGGGATTTGGTTTTTGGAACACCATGCCCACTTCTTTGCGGAGGTTGTTGACATCCGTTTCAAAGATATTCTGACCATTGTACATCACCTCGCCGGTGATTTTTACAGTAGGGATCAGATCGTTCATCCGGTTTAATGTCTTCAGAAAGGTCGACTTGCCGCAGCCGGAAACACCCCTAAGAGCAGTGATACTGTGCTGTGGGATCTCAATATTGATATTTTTCAGCGCCCGAAAATTTCCATACCACAGGCACAAATCTTTTGTAGAAATAATACTCATGCTTTATTTTTCCTCTCGAAGTATTTACCGATCAGCGTTGCGCTCAGATTGATCAGCAGAGTCAGAATCATCAAAATAGCCGCAATGGCGAAAGCAACCTCAAAGTTACCGTCTTCTGTAGCGTAGACATAGAGTGCCACCGTCAATGTCGCACCGGAGGAAAATAACCCCTCAAAGAAACCGGCGAGCGTATGGGCAAACCCAGCTGTAAACAGCAGTGCCGCGGATTCGCCCACGATCCGACCCACAGACAAAATGCAGCCGGTGATGATACCTTCCACACAGTTAGGAAGCACTACCGTGCGGATCACTCTCCATTTGCCTGCGCCCAGGCCAAATGCTCCCTCCCGATAGGATTGGGGTACGGTTTTTAAGCTTTCTTGGGTGGTACGCATAATGGTGGGCAGATTCATAATAACCAGTGTCAGGCTACCCGCCAGCAGACTCTTGTCCAGGTCCAAAAATAAGCAGAAGAAGAGTGAGCCAAACAGACCGTAAATAATGGAGGGAATACCGGACAGGGTTTCCGCCGCATATTCGATCATGCCCACCAGCCGCTTGTTGGTGGCATATTCCGTCAGATAGATCGCTGCTCCCACACCCAGCGGCAGTACAATCAAAATAGTTGTTAGGATAATGTAGAGGGTATTTAAGATATCCGGCAGGATACCAACCGTTTCGCGAAGATAACTGGGTTTGGTAGAAAGCAGTTCCCAAGTAATATTGGGCAAGCCTTTCACCAACACATATCCAAGCAGAAATAATGTCAGCGCAGCAGTGATGCCCGCAGCCAGCCACATAAGAATACGCATGGCCCAGACATATACATTTCTTTTCTTCATAGTGAAGCTCCAATAATAGCAAGCAGGATCACAAAGCTTCCCGCTGCCAACAGATAATAAGGCTTTCCCCGGAGGGTCCAGCGGAATAAATTTCTCTTTCTAACAGTTCTCATTTCTTTTCTCCCTTCAAGAAGAAGTTTAGAGTCGCATTGATCAGCATAATAAACAGGAACAGCACCAGTGCGATGGAGAACAGTGCCTCCCGGTAAAGTCCGTCCGCATATCCCATACCGCTGGAAACAGCAGTAGTCAGAAAACGGACACTTTCAAAGAGGGAGGGCATATTCGC
>JAZNLC010000137.1:0-15756 GCA_045578895.1 Faecousia sp.
TCGGCTGGGCGCAAACCGATATCACTCCAGACCGCCCGATTTATGTCATTGGCCAGCTGTATTCCCGCATCTCCTCCTATGTTCACGACCCCATCACTGCCACCTGTCTGGTGCTGGAAAACGGCGATGATCAAATCACTATGATCTCCTGCGACATGGGTGGTGTTCCCACCATGCACCTGGACAATATTCTCAGTCGTGTCAATGTTCCCGGGCTGGATAAAAAGCGTGTTGTTTTCAGCGCCACTCACACCCATAATTCCACCTACTTCGGCCCAAACACCACTTTGGAAGTCTATTTCAAGAGCGTCCTTGGTGATCTCTGCCCCGATATGGAGGAGCCGGAGAACATCCTCAAGGATGCGGAACTGGGTGAATTTTTCATTGAGCGCATAGTAGCACTGATTGAGGATGCCTGGGAGGGCCGAGTTCCCGGTGCTGTTTCCACAGCCAGCGACTATGCGGTAGTCGCTTTTAACCGCCGTCCCCAGTTCCTGGTAAACGGCAAGCGGGAATCCAAAATGTACGGCACCTGCTCCGATCCCAACTTCCTGGGCTATGAAGGCGGCAGCGATCACAGCGCCGATATGCTCTACACCTGGGACCTCAACGGCAACCTCACCGGCGCTGCCGTCTGTATCCCCTGCCCATCTCAGGTTTACGAGCTTCACGATTTCATCTCTGCCGACTACTGGGGCGAAGCCAGAACCGCAATCCGGGAGCAGTTGGGCAACATTTATATTCTGCCTCTGTGCGGCGCTGCAGGCGATCAGAATCCACTGGATCTGACCCGCATCTCCAAGGACAATGTGAAGGAACTGAAGGTGTGGAACGCCCAGGAGACCGCCGTATTGCGCAACATCGATATGCTGCAGGAATGCAAGGACATTGGCGAGCGCATCTGCGAGGCTGTAGTCCGTGGCTACCGCAAGGCGAAGAACTATCCCGAAAACCGCCCGGTCTTCAAAACCGTTACCTTTGAAATGGATGTTGCGCTGCGCACCGTTTCCAGGGAAGATACCGAAGCCGCCCAGGCCCGTATTAATGCCATCAAGGCAAAATACGCGCCCGGTGAAAAGATGAGCGAACCTGAAATGATCCGCTGCTTCGAAGACATCGGCTACCTGAACCGTTGGAAGCTGCAGCAGCAAACCGACCGTTTCGCCTTCCCCATCTTCGTATTCCGTATCGGCAAGGCCGTCTTCGCCACCAATCCCTTTGAACTGTACGTGGATTACAGCCTGCGTATGAAGGCTCGCTGCAAAGCAAAGCAGGCATTCATCGTTCAGCTTTCCTCCAATGCCAAGGGCGGTTACCTGCCCACCCAGATTGCTGTGGATGGCGGCAGCTACGGTTCCAAGCCTGTTTCCACCATGGTCGGCCCCGAGGGCGGCGACGAGCTTGTGGAAAAAACCCTGACCGCCATGGACAGTCTGTTTTGATTAGGAGGAATACATATGTCAATCAATTCCCAGTATTATATGCACGATTCTGACCGTGCTGCCCTGAAAGCCCTGCAGGCTATCCCGGGCTTCACCCCTTTGCTGAAGGCTTTCATGAAAGTATGGAATGAAAAACAATTTCGCATTCAGAACATGTCCAGCAATATCCGCATCAACGAGCGGCAGCTGCCGGAATTTTATGAGCTGCTCCCGCCTATCTGCGAAAAGCTCGGTATTGACGTTCCGGAGTTCTATCTGCAGCTGGATGTAAACCCCAACGCATACACCTCCGGCGACACCAAGCCCTTCGTGGTCGTCACCTCCGGCTTGCTGGAGACGATGCCGTCCCATTTGATCCCCACTGTAATCGCACACGAATGCGGTCACATTGCCTGTCACCATGTCATATACCATACCATGGGCAGGTTGATCCTCAACGGTGCTGCCAGCATTTTGGGGTTAAGCCAATTGGCCACCCTTCCCCTTCAGATGGCCTTCTATTACTGGATGCGCTGTAGCGAATACTCCGCTGACCGTGCAGCTGCCCTGTACGACGGACATGCGGACAACATTGTGGAAATGTGCATGCGTTTTTCCGGCCTGGATCATAATTTGGGATTTGCCATTGATAAAGAAGTATTCCTGGAGCAAGCACTGGAGTATAAGGATTATATTCAGGACTCTAAGTGGAACCAGACATTGGAGTTTTTGATGCTCAGCAGCGTAGACCATCCTCTCAACGCAGTACGCGCCTACGAATGCAACGAATGGGCAAAAACAGAGCGGTTTACTAAGATGCAGTCATTCATCGACAGTGGCTGTACAGACCTGCAGCTGGCCGAATACTTTGACGAAGTGTCCATTCCTCACTCTGCCAAGGAGTATCTTGGCAAGGATGCACAAAATGTAAAAGCAGAGCTTGAGCAACTTGGCTTTACCAACATTACCATGGTGCCTTCCAAGGAGCGGAATATTCTGCTGAGAAACGGGCAGATCGCAGGCATCAGCATCAATGGTGACGGCAATTTCCCCGCCTTTGGCTGGTATCCCAGCACCGCTGAGATCATCATCAAGTATCATAATCCGGATGCTTCTGCCGATCCTTTATCCTTCCTTTTCGGTTGATCGCAAACAATACACGCATCAGCTCCCAGAAGCGCCACTGATTGGTCCTTATAGGCACCACGGCGATCTATTATCTTTGAAAACCTTAAATTCAGCGACGGTCAGCCCGTCAGATATCCATAATCAGACAGCTTGACGGATGCAGACAATCAAATAAAAAGGGTGTGTTGCAGCATTCAGCAACACACCCTTTTCTATTATTGCACATTTGGAATGCGGGCACTCTTACGGCCTTCCGGCTTGATTTCACCCACTGCAAGCAGAGAACGCTTAGTCAGCGCAGGGCCTACCAGCTCATACACCAGTACGGCAAACAGCACAACATTTCTTGCCAACGCGCCGTCAGGCAGGTTAGCTGCGGTCAATGCCATGCCCAGGGCAACACCGGCCTGAGGCAGGAGTGTGATACCCAGGTTCTCCGAAATCGGCTTCGACTGTTTTGTCAAACGGCAGCTGATTGCAGCACCGTAATATTTACCCAGGGAACGGGCAATGATGTAGATCACACCTACGAGGATGGTCAGCGGATTTGCCAGGATCTGCAGATCCAGCTCCGCGCCGGAGATGACGAAAAACAGCACATTCAGCGGTACCGTCCAGCTTTCGATACGCTCCATCAGTTCTTCGGAGTAGTCACAGATGTTACAGAAAACCGTACCGGTCATCATGCACACCAGCAGCAGAGAAAAACCGATATGAATGCCACCGACCTGGAATTCCAGCATGCTCAGGCCAACGGTCAGCAGCACAAACGCAACGGAAATGGTTCTGCGCTTGCTTCTGGAATGGAAGAACTGCTCCACCCAGTTCAGCAGCCAACCCATGATCGCACCCAAGCCGAGAGAAAGAACGATCTCCAGAATCGGCTCTACAACTACGGCTGTCATGCTCACCTGGCCGTGTGCCAAAGCGGAGGCAATGCCATACGATGCGGAGAACAGCAACAGGCCCACTGCGTCATCGATGGCAACCACCAGCAGCAACAGCTTGGTTAAAGGGCCATCAGCCTTGTACTGGCGCACGACCATGAGCGTAGCCGCGGGAGCGGTAGCGGAAGCGATAGCGCCCAGGGTGATGGCACAGGGCAGGGAGATCACATTGGGGAATGCCAGATGCAGCGCGATCAGAACAATGTCAACTGCCACAGTCGTAATCACAGCCTGCAAAATACCGATAATAATGGCGCTGCTGCCCATGGCTTTCAGCTGCCGCAGGCGGAACTCATTACCGATGGTAAACGCAATAAAGCCCAAAGCCGTTTGGGTGATGATACTCATACCCTCAACCTGTTCCAGGGAGTTAAAGCCCAAACCGCTCAAACCGATACGGCCAAGAAAGAAGGGCCCCAGGAGCAGTCCGGCCACCAAATACGCGGTAACCGCGGGTAAATTTAAAAGTTTTGTCAGTCGGGAAAGAAGCAATCCGCCGATCATGGCAACCGCCAGGCAGATTAAATAGGTTTCCATTGTATACGCCTTCTTTAATTGATTTCTTCAGCAAAGCGCGGGTTCCCACACCGCTTTTGCCCGCCGTATTCTAGCACTCCGCATTGCTACTTTCAAGGAGTAAAATAACCAAAAATAGGCATTTTTGCAGCCAATCTTTTGTCAGCAAAGATCCATAAAAGAAAACCACAGCAAGGGAACCCTTGCTGTGGTCATACCGGTCAGTGTTATTCACTTACGGAAACTGCTCTTCTGAATTGATCCGTATAGCGATAGTTTTGCGCTGATTACCTGGGGAATTCACTGACCGGCTGAAAAACGATATCTACGCGGGGGTATTTGGCAATGATGGCCCCCGCCGCTTCCTTGGTTATAGCAATGCGTCCGGAGTCATTACCGTGTCCATCGCCGTCTGTATACCATTCTCCGTCTTTCGCATTATATCCTACATATTCAAGATATTCAAATTTCGGCAAAAAATGATAGTAATAGTGCCCCTCAGTATCCGAATACGCTTGATCAAACACGCCGCCTTGGCAGAGATACAAATTACTTCTCTTTACGCTCAATATACCGTAAGGCTCCCCATCTGTCATCGTATAGATTGAGAAGAAACTGTTTTCACTCCCATCATGGGATACCAGATTGACACACTGCAGAAGCATTTCCTCCACACCGTCACCGTCAACATCGATAAGCGCATAGTTTAATCCGGTGTATTTTTGCTCCTTTACCATAAAATCGATAATACCGGCATAGGTATCGGGGTAATCATAATTGATTTGATACTTTTTACGGTCCGACTCTCCCCTGGCTTCCCGTTCCAGCTGTGCCCGGTACAATTCGTCTGCTTTTGCAGGATCCACAGGATTTGCCTGGTAAGTAAAATCAAAGGCTTCGCAAAGTGTTTCCAGATATTCTCTCTCCGCAGGTAATCTGCACGAGCGTCCGTCGGTAAATTCGCCTGAAATACCAATGGTAATAAAGCTGTCTTCCCTGTCAGCAACGATCAAAGCACCTTCATCCCGGATAGCGAGCAGCACTCTTGTTCCGTCGGTCATGGTATAGTTCCACTGGTCATACTTTTCCACATCGCCAATGTTCATGGCCACGCCGTCAAAAGCGGTTTTCTTTACACTTCGGTAGTTGAACAAAACCATAGAGCTCCATTCTCCTGTCAGTTCCAACCTTCCTTCCAATGAAAACGTACCGTCACCAAAGCAGTAACCCGAAAAATCCAGGAAGCCTGTCTCCTGACTTCCGGAAAAAACACTTTCAACCCCCACTGCTTGCAAAACATCCGCTCCCCGGCTCAAGAGCCAATACTTTCCCAAAGGCTCCAAATGATACTTTTCGCAGATCGCATCTACTTTGTCAACCATTTCCTGGGAATAGCAGTGGTATGATGTGTGTGTTTCGGGACATTGAAATGTCTTGTCATTGGCATACAGAATGCGCTTATCCGGATCGTAGGTATCCAGAAATTCCCGCCATTCTTTAAACGCCGCATAGGAATCAGACCCCATATATCCCTGCAGAGAAATCAGATTGATCTCCTCACCGTTCATATCTGTAGCAGGCGGAGTGGTGCTTTCAGTGGTACCGGGAATACCGCTTTGTGTTATTTCTTCATTACCGTTAGGCGCACCCGTTACAACAGGTTTGATCCCGTCTTCATCCCCAAAATCATCCCGGATCGTTAAATGCTGCAGACGCATTGCTGCCACCGCGCAGCCTAACAGGAAGAGCATCAACGCAACCATAGCTGCGATCAGCAGAAAACGCCCCTGCAGCAGCCATCTGTCAGGCTGCGCATTGCCTTCTCGGTTTTCCATAGCCGAGCGGATATATTCTTCATTTGCTTCCCCTATAACGTGCAATAATTCCTCTGCTTTCATAGAAAACCCTCCTCCTCAAGATGGTTTCTGAGTTTCCCCCGTATGCGGTAAAGCATAGAAGTAACCTTATTCTGACTGAAACCATTGGAATTGGCAATATCATCAATCGGATCGAAAAACCAGTAGCGCCTTATGAAGATGCTTCGCTGTATTTCCGGCAGCGAAGCCAGGAATTTATTGAATGAACAAACCAATTCCTTGGAGTCCAATATAGCCTCCACATTCTGTTTACCGTCGACACATTCGGACAATTCTTCCAGTGTCAGCACAAGTTCCCCTCCACCACGCTTACTTGCATTGCGCGCTTTCCAACGATTGATAGAAATGTTCCGTGTGATTCTTCCCAGGAATGTTTTCAATACCAGTGGCCGATGGGGTGGGATTTGATTCCATGCAGCCATGTAGGTGTCGTTAACGCTCTCCTGCGCATCTTCAATATTGGCCAGCGCATGATACGCAATACTGTAGCAGTAAGCACCGTATTTGGTATCTGTCTCCTCAATCGCCCGTTCCGATCGATCCCAATATAGCTGCACGATCTTTGTATCTTCCACATAAACACCTCCTTTATATTTCTAAAGAGCTCTTCACTTATATACTCAAAAAAACACGGGCTGTTATTGCATTTAAATTCTATATTCATAAAAAAGCGAATGACTTACCGGGAATAGTCTGCCCTGCCAAATGTGACACACAATCTGCTGCATTTCCCTGCTTCCGCAAAAAGCATTCTGCGGCAAAAGGAGCCGCCCCTTGGGCGACTCCTTTCAACAGTTAACATATAGGTTGCGCAGGCTGCATCCGGTTCCGCAGTTTCGGTAGATCATTTCTTGTCGAAAGCGCTCTTCAGCACCACAATGCCGCCGATGCCCATTATCGCACCCATACCATAGGCACACACATCAAACATCCATTCCGGCAGTTCAATGGTATCAAACAGCACCAATATATAGTGCTGTGATGCGTAGTAGAAAGCTGCAACCGCCATAAGGATCATAAACAGTCCCAGCAGTATCGTCTTTGCTTTTTCTTTCATAAGTATTTCCTCCACATATTGATTTGGGCTTGCTTTTAAAAAATTTTATCATAGGCAAGCCGCAATATCAACACTCTCATACCAAATGTGACAAAAGGAAGCCGGACAATCATCCCCTGCCGGCGGTAACAGCATTGACATTATTCTGTGAAGCCATTACTATATAAACATACAGTGTCATTTCTTATATTGAAATAGCAACTCAGACTTATGATTGTTGAGGGAAATGGAAATGGATATAAAATATGTAATCAAGAAAATGCCTGAAGATGATTCCCGAATGCCTCTTATGGGTGAATTTTCACCGGAGCAGATTCCCGAACCCTGGTCAAACCTGGAAGAAGCGAAACTGGAACGGAACCCGTGGCTGCACCTGGACAGTGATTATATGCCAAAGTGTGCCGCCAGAGTCGGCTGGAACACATCCGGCATTCATGTGTTAATGTACGCCGAAGAACCGGTAATCCGGGCGCAGGAAACAAAGATTGGCGGAAACATCTGCGCAGACAGCTGCCTGGAATTCTTTCTTGCCCCAAACGCAGGCAAGGTGCGGTATGTAAATTGCGAGACCAACCCCATCGCCGTTATGCATATCGGTATCGGAGACGGACGCTACGGGCGAAATGTGTTTTCAGAAATTCCTGCCGGTTTTAACCCTGTAAGCTCAGCGCATAAAGGAAGCTGGTGGGCGGTCAGTTATACGATACCGGCAGACTTTTTGAAGGATCACTTTGACTTTACTCCCCATTCCGGTGCTCCCATGCGGGGTAATTTCTACAAGTGCGGCGACCGGGAAAGACATATCCACCACCTTCTGTTCCATCCCTATGCCATCGAAAAGCCCGACTACCATCGGCCGGAGCTTTTCGCGGATATGATTTTGGAATAATATCAAGTGATATACTGAACGGAACCGGCGCAACAACTGCGCCAGTTCTTTTGTTTATACAAATAAGAAAGAAGCCACCCAAACGGGTGGCTTCTTGAAAAGTCGGAACAACCAATTATCTCTTGGAGAACTGGGGTGCACGACGAGCAGCCTGCGTCGGCACAAGCTTCATATCCCTCGCTTCGCTCTGAAAGAGCAAAGCTTGCTCATTTCGCTGCGCCTCCTTTCCCCACACGATCACGCTCGTGTGGGGTCCCCTTCTATGTGACGGCTTGAAGGCCGCATCTGCTATAAAAAAGAAGCCACCCAAACGGGTGGCTTCTTGAAAAGTCGGAACAACCAATTATCTCTTGGAGAACTGGGGTGCGCGACGGGCGGCCTTCAAGCCGTACTTCTTTCTTTCCTTCATTCTGGGGTCGCGGGTCAGGAAACCTGCAGCCTTCAGAGAAGCGCGGAACTCGGGGTTCACGGTCAGCAGAGCGCGGGAGATACCGTGACGGATAGCGCCGGCCTGGCCGGAAACGCCGCCGCCTGCGACGGTAACAACAATGTCAACCTTGCCAACCAGGTCAGTGGTGACCAGGGGCTGACGGACGATCAGCTTCAGGGTCTCCAGGCCGAAGTACTCGTCGATGTCGCGGCCGTTGATGATGATGGAGCCGGTACCGTTCTCGTAAACGCGAACGCGGGCAACGCTGGACTTACGGCGGCCGGTGCCGTAGCTATACTTCTTCTTGCTTTCGTACATAGTCATTTACCTCCAATTAGTCCAGGGTCCAAGCTTCAGGCTTCTGGGCAGCATGGGGATGCTCAGCACCCTTGTACAGGTGCAGGCGGGACATGCAGTTACGGCCCAGGGTGTTCTTGGGCAGCATGCCCTTAACAGCCAGCTCAACAGCGTAGTCGGAACGCTTCTCCATCATGTCGCGAGCCTTGGTCTCCTTCAGGCCGCCGATCCAACCGGAAACGCGGTAGTAGACCTTCTGGTCAGCCTTCTTGCCGGTCAGGATAGCCTTATCGGTGTTGATGATGATGACGCAGTCGCCGCAGTCAACGTTGGGGGTGAAATCGACCTTGTGCTTGCCGCGCAGCAGGTTTGCAGCGATGACAGCGGTACGGCCCAGGGGCTTGCCGGCTGCATCCAGAACATACCACTTGCGCTCAACGGTCTCGTTCTTTGCGAGTGTAGTGGACATATTACTTCCTCCGTATAGGTTAAAATATTTTGACAAATTCAGGCGCACAGAGTACAATACTCTCAAGACGCTAGAACTTTATACCACAGCAAAAATGAAATGTCAACACCTTTTTTGGAAAAAATTATGTGACACTGTGCTTGCTTTGTTTTTCTCTTTTTTTCTCTTAAATACTCTTAAATACTCACTTGCGAATTTACTTAAAATACGGAGGATTTCCTACAATGCAGAAACTAATTGGACTGGTTCGCCGGTGCGTGGAAGACTATAAAATGATTGAGCCCGGTGACCGGATCGGTGTCGGCGTTTCCGGCGGCAAGGATTCCGTCGCGCTGCTTGTATTTTTGGCAGAGCTGCGCAGATACCATCCGAATGCTTTCCATTTGGAAGCCATCACGATCGATATGGGCCTTGGGATGGACTACTCCCCTATTCGGACTCTTTGCGAAAAGCTGGAGGTCCCCTACAGTGTGATAAAAACCGAGATCGGCCCGGTGATCTTTGATCACCGCAAAGAAAAGAACCCCTGCTCCATGTGTGCCAAGATGCGCCGTGGCGCACTGAATCAAGCGCTTTTGGACAGAAAACTTAATAAACTTGCACTTGGGCACCATTACGATGACGCGGTGGAGACCTTCCTTATGAACCTTCTGTTTGAAGGCCGTATCGGCTGCTTCCAGCCCGTAACAAATCTTGACCGCACGGGTATTATTCAGATCCGCCCCATGCTATACATTCATGAAAAGACTGTGGATAATTTCGCAATGCGTTATGCGCTTCCGGTAATTGAAAACCGCTGCCCGGTGGATAAGGAAACCAAACGCACCGAAGTGAAAGCGCTGATCTTCGAACTGAGTGCCAGGTATCCCGATCTGAAGGAGCGGGTCTTCGGTGCTATGCAGCGCTATCCGCTCCCTGAATGGGAGCCCCAGGGACGGTACAAGCGCCCTAAAGAGCAATCATAACCACCGGCCGTGCCGGTGGTTTGCACTAGCCCCCTTAGGGCATTTTTCTGGCTGAGCCTAAAGGCCCGTCGAAAGGTCTGCCAACCGCATTTCTTTCACGGGCTGCCCCTAAAGGGGCTTATTTCCACTTGCCCTCTTTCACTGGCTCACCCGTAAACGGGTCGACATACTCTTTTGTTGATATTTGGTCATCCGCGTAATCTTCTTGTAACTGATTGCGGATGTATTGCTCGATCGCCTTTCGATTCTTTCCTACTGTGCTGACGTAATACCCTCGGCACCAAAAATGCCGATTCCCGTGCTTGTACTTGAGATTCGCATATTTCTCGAATATCATTAGGCTACTTTTCCCTTTTAGATATCCCATAAACTGCGACACACTGTATTTTGGTGGTAACGATACGAGCATATGGATATGATCCTTACATGCTTCTGCTTCGATGATCTCTACCCCTTTGTACTCACATAGCTTTCGGATCATCTGACCGATATCCTGTTTGATCTTTCCGTAGATGATCTGTCGACGATATTTCGGGGCGAAAACATCGTGTATAATTGTAAATATAGCATATATGTGCTATACTACTATTATGCGAGGTGGAGAATATGAAAAAGGAAAGAACAGACAGTCTGGAATACATTGCAAAGAAACACAAGCAAGAGCAAGAAGAATATCTCAAAGCTGGTGTAATCAAGCGTGTAGCTTTGTATGCCCGTCAGAGCGTAGACAAAAAGGACAGTACAAACATAGATACACAATTAGAAGCCTGCAGACGATTACTGAAAGAAAATGAGCCATACAAGGAATACACCGACAAGGGCTATTCTGGCAAAGACACCAATCGCCCAGCGTTTCAGCAGATGTTAAAAGACCTGCACGCAGGCAAAATCAGCAAAATCATCGTTTACAAGATAGACCGTTGCAGCCGTTCCGTTCTCGACTTCTATCAACTTGTACATACATTAGACACATTGGGCTGTGGTTTCGTTTCTGTCAAAGAAGAACACATAGACACTACTGTACCGACAGGCAAGCTAATGATTGGTATATCGGCTGTATTTGCAGAGTTTGAGAGAGAAACCATTCAGCTACGCATTACCGACAACTACTATTCCAGAATTGAGCGTGATGGTCGTTGGCCTGGTGGTCCTGCGCCCTATGGATATAGGGTCAAGCCCCATAGCAAACCCTCTATGCTTGAATATGAGCCGACAGAAATTGAAGCTGTCAAAATCATTTATGACAAGTATTACAATGACAGCAGCATTTCTCTTGTTCGTATCGTCCGAGATCTTGAAGCTCTTGGCTTCAAAGGTCGCAAGGGTAAGAATTTCCGTACTACCGCCATTTTGAATGTATTGCGTAATCCTATTTACGTTAAAGCAGATTCCACCTTGTACTATTACTTTCAGTCCTTGGGGGTTACAATGGTTAATCCTATAGAGGAGTGGACAGGCGAACAAAGCGCCCATTTGATTTGCAACCAACAGGGTAAGAAGTACACCGCCGACAACTACGAAAACTGTATCGCCTATCTGACCAACATCAAGGGATTTGTTGACAGTTCTCACTATATCAAGATACAGGAACGTCTAAAGACCAACAAGCAAATGGCAAGGGGTAACAAGCCCTCTAAAATGGAGTGGTTGGCAGGTTTGCTCAAATGCGCCAATTGTGGCTATGGTATTCGTATTTACAGCCACGAACACAAATATCTATCCTGTTTCGGCAAGTCAGTTATGCACGAATGTACTGTCACATTCTCTGTCAAAAACATTACCTTTGAGCAAGTGAAAGAAAAGGTTGCAACACAGATACAAGAGCATATCCACAATATTGAACATATCGTTCAGGAAAGGAAAGCCAATTGGTTTAAGCTTCAAAAGGAAATTGAAAAAGAAGAAGCTGACATCAGCAGATTAGTTCAACTGGCTTTAATTGTTGATGTAAAAGAAATTGGTGCCCAAATCAAGGAAAAGCAAACCCGTATCAATACCTTAAAGCTACAAGGCGATTTTTTCACAGAGCAATTAGCACAGTATGAGGATATTGATTTCTTTGCGCTGTCCGATGATGAAAAAAAGAAAATCGCCAATGAACTGATTGAGCGTATTCTTCTTTCCGAAGATGGCACTATTAAAATTATCTGGAAGATATAAAAGATGTCCAACGGAATACCGGGCTTCGCCCGTGTGTATTCCGTTGGACATTCTTCGCATCTATGGCTTAATAGTCTTTGAAATATTTGAAAGGATCATCTTCATCACTTGGTATATCACATATTGGCGCATCTGGTGCAACACCTACTGGTGGAATCACAGGAGGATTAGTGGTTTCCATAGTCGTATCCTTTGGATTACTTTCAGCGTTGTCATTGTTTTTTCTTCCTCTGTCATATGCACGTGTGGCATGTAACATTTCAAAATTGAATAATTGTTGTGTATCAGCTAAATATTTGCCCTTTTCATTTTCAATAATGTAAAATATATGTTTTTCAATTAAGGCATCATAATATTTTGATACAGTAGATTCTTCCATTCTTAATGCGAATGCACATCTTTCAATAATTACTTCTAGGCTATCATCATCAACACAACAATACCATCCATGTGGTTGACACATTTCCATACGAAAGAACATGATTACCGCCATTATTTCAGCACCATATTCTTTAATCATTTTTCGTAGCATTGTTGCTTCTAAATAGCCTTTCTCAAAAGTGACATAGGTTAAGCCTAAATCATAGGCAACTCCTTTTTTGCTGACTTTTGGATATTTCTTTTCCACTTCGTCAAATACAGCACAATCGATATATTCTCTTTTTTGCACAGGATCCTTTTTAATTTTCATAATCTTTGTTTCCTTTCTATTTATCATAATATATTCTAGTATTGAGTACAGCACTATACATATCATCAAATGACACTACATCAAAAGACGATACAATACGAAACAGAACAACTCAGGACAAATCATTACAATACCAGACCTTACAATACAAGATGTCCTTGTGATGTCCATCGGACTGAAAAATAGTGCAAAGAAAAGGAAGGGCCACTAGTATGCCCTTCCCCATAAGTGATGTATGGATACTCTATGACTTTAGAAAGAAATCAAACACTTAACTGGATTCGCACCAGCAGGCTTTCTTTCGGTTGCCTTCTTAATTTATTTTATAACAGAAAAAATTCAGAAGCAATAGGTCAAATCTGAAATAAATGTGAACTGTAAAAAGGGGTTGAGGGGAACTTCCCCTCGCCCACATCGAACTTGTTCGATAGAGTGGGTTCTCTGTCGGAGCTGTTGCTTCCGTGAAGTTCAGTATTATATAATTATGGTGTAAGGCTTATTAGCGCCTAACACTATAATTATGTAATAAGGAGTTGATGCAATCAATGTTGCAATATTGACGTGCGAGAACTACAACTGCACGGATGCTAACAGCGTAGAAAGAGAACAAGAACGCACCTTGACTGTAAAGAACCTTGACCATGTTAACTATGACCCTGCTAAATCTGACCCTGCTAAATCTGACAGGAATGTTGTTCTGGAACATGACAGCCGAGCAGATCAGTTCAAAACATTCCGAGCCTATATCAAGGACTACAAGGAGCAGGAGCACATTACAGGGCGTTTTAATGTAGATACTACCAATGACCGCAATGCCACAAAAGTCCTATCCTGCTTCGTTATGAGTGGCAGTCATGACCTCATGGCGAGCATGACCAGAGAGGAGCAAATAGAATACTTTAGGGCTGGGCTGGACTTCTTGAAGCAAGAGTATCCAACATTCCATGTTGTTGACAGTCGAGTACACTATGACGAAAAGGGCTTGCCCCATATGCACACTTCCATGTTGCCTATCCATGAAAAAGAAGACGGGAGCAAATCCTTTAATGTCAGCAAACACCAAAAGGGCAAGGACTACTTTAGGGGCTTCCAAGACCGTTTCTATGACCATATGAGGGAACGTTACCCAGACAAAGACCTACAACGCACAGACCCCAATCGTGACCATGATAAAAAGCTAAGTGTCCGAGAGTATACAGAAAACCAAGACTTCAAGCGAGAGTTGGAGCAGGAACACAAAAGACTGGTTGCGAAGAACGAAAAGCTAAAAGCAATCAGCAAAGAATTAGACCGAGCCTATGAACAATCTGAAAAATCCTATCATTATAATCTTGAAGTAGAGCGTTACTGCCAAGAGCAAGGCATAACCATAGGGCAATACGAAAAACAATGCTTCTGGGCGGATCGTGACTGGGGCAATTACCCAGAACCAGAACGTCATAACCCAGACAGATGCATTGAGCCAGAACGAGAAGCTCCAACCCATTCCAGAATGGAGCATGAAAGGTAATTCCAAAAGATGTCCGCCGGAAACACAACGTGTTTCCGACGGACGTTGATTTTTACGGATAGAGGAATTATAATAGAGTTAGACAAACTTGAATTTGTAGGTGAGATAAGATATGTTTGTTCGCGAAGCCACTATGCAAGATGCTTTTGCAATATGTAATATCAGTTGCGATGACTTGGGTTACGATTGCAGTTGTGAATTTGTAGCAACTCGGATAAGCAACCTTGATAATGGGAGAGAAAGAGTATTTGTTGCAGAAGTCAATGGAATTGTTGTTGGGTATATTCATGCAGAAAAATATGAAACACTATATTTTGAACCGATGTTAAATGTTCTGGGTTTAGCGGTTTCCTCCAAGTTTAGAAGGTGTGGCATTGGAAGGATGCTACTGAACCGCACTGAAAGTTGGGCGAAAGAGATAGGTATAACTAAAATTAGGCTGAATTCAGGAGCCTCTCGAAAGGAAGCACATTCATTTTATCGAGCAATGGGATACAACAATGAAAAAGGGCAAATTCGATTTATAAAAGATATCGAATAATAGGATTATTGATTTATTCAATTCCAATTTGTCGAACTCATATCAACGGCAGACTTTCCTTGCGTATGATTTTATACATACATCATACGCATTGTACGGCAAGTTCCTAGTTGATAGATATGTATGAGATATGTACATTTCGGCTGGATTGATTTTATTACCGCCAAATAGGGATTGGTTCTCTGTACAAGAATAAAAACTAAATTGCCATATCATAACGCACCTACGTCATGGTATGGCAATTATTTTTGCTGATATATGTTTATATTTGTTGACAATGTTAATACGATATGATATTTGCATTCCCACTGCGTGTGTGCTAAACTGTTTGTGTCAAGTTTCATCCGGACTTGATTCCTCCTTTAGTTATGTTTCGGCGGTTGGCAGACCACCTTCTCTATAACTAAAGGGGGATATTTTTTCTACTCATAGCTAAAGCTTTTTGGAACCACCAGCCGGGCTGGTGGTTTTCTTTAACCAAGAAGAACGGTACTGCATAAGCAGTACCGTGTTTCAAAATATTAGAGTTTTGCGTAGGTTTTGTCCAGAAACTTTTGGCTGTTAACGATCGCCCGTTTATGTTCTGCTTCACCGATTTTGCCGGCTTCGTCATAAGCGGTGATGGTGAATGAAATGATCTTACCCTCCACAGCAGTGACTTCTGCTTCGGCTCTGACCTCCATGCCCACGGGTGTAGCGGCCAAATGCTTCAGGTTCAGCTCGATGCCGACAGTAGTCTGATCTTCGCCCAGACAGCCTTCCAGCGCCTCACAGGCAGCGCCCTCCATCAAAGCTGCCATGCAGGGTGTGGCATATACCCGCAGGCTGCCGGAACCAACCTCCAAAGCGGTATCTTCC
>JAZNLC010000138.1:0-11291 GCA_045578895.1 Faecousia sp.
AAATGCAAGTGTCCGGTGGACGCTTGCTGCAACCAGTTCAAAAACTGGTTGCTACAATTATTTTGCCCCATAGGGCAAAATGCAAATCGTGTCCTGTCATCCGCACCATAAAAGCACCGGATTTCGACAAGAAATCCGGTGCTTTTCTAACTTTTTATGTAAGAGAAGAATCAATCTTCTTCCTCATCTGAATCATCATGCTCTGTTTCCTGCTTGTAGCCTCCAATCATTCCAAAATGTTGTGACGTTCTTATCAAAAGCACGGTGCTGTTTTTCTTAACATATGGAATTTGGAAAGATTACCGTTGACGTCACAGGACAGAACCAGGGAACAGCCTTGCGTTTCTACCGTGATGCCCAGCAATTTTCGAATAAACTCCGCATTTCCGTAAGCGCTGTTGCTGGAACGGTAAGAGGAAGCGCTGACATTCTTCCAGCTGGTGGAGTGAATCTCGTAGCTATGGGTTGCGTTGGTGTAGGTAGCACTTACGCCGGTCGTCACAGCAAAGGTTCCTTGTACCGTGAACTGCTACAGGCTTGCGCTGTTATAAAAAGAAAGCGCCATTGAAATCAACGACGCTTTCCTACCCGCACAGGGTTTATACAGTTTTGAGCATGGTCATTATAACATATACCTATTTACGCTTCAATAGCAAAACCGTGCCAATGTTGTGCCACTTATACAATTTAAGGGGTGATCCTCTTTTTCTTTGTTAAGCCCCAAATAGCTAAAACTATTATGCAACAAATAAACGGAGCAAAGTAGTTTGCTATTAAAGCTTCTAAAGTTTCTGCGTTTTCCTGATAATATGGATTAATAAGGAAGATGTACAACATCTTTGCTGCCTCCACACCGGTAACCAAAGCAGGGATTGCTTTGATGAAATTTCGCTCCCCGGTTCTGCATAGCAATATTTGTGCAGCCAGTGCAGGAACTGTATAAAGGATTAGATTTCGAATAAAATTCCATGAGTATATTGTCCATGGCCATATCGCAATCGGTACAATGATGGCAATAATGAGAAGAATATTAATAGTCTTTTTCATAGAGAAACCCCGTCGTCAATGATAATTATGTTTGCCTATACTTACAACTAAATAATTTGCGAAGGTATTTTAATTGAAATAAGAATTAAAAGCCAATTTAATCAAAAGGGCATTATCGTCATATGCGTAATGTTTTGTGTCGCTTACAGGCAAAACCATTTGTCCAATGGCCTTATAACCATTCCAAAAGACGGTCCTGCTAGCAGTGTACCATGTTGCGTTATTAATTTTCATATTCTTGGTATGAAACGCATAAATATTATACTTGGTTAAGTCTTGGTTGCCAAATAATCTCATTATTTGCGATGCGGCATCAAACACAAAGGTTAAAATTGATAGCAATGAGGGTTTGCTCAAGCCAGAAATGGACATGATCTCTGATATTGCCATATCACTCAAAAAGTGCCAAATGGTATACTCATAAATGTTATAAGAAATTGTACGGTAGGCTGTGCATTTTACACCGTTCTGCCATCCGTGATAGATTTCCAGGGAAGACTGTGGACGCGGTTCTCCTTCTAAATACAGCATCTCCAAGAAAATATTTTCGATGCTGGATCTTTCTTGATTTGTAGGTTCTAAAATGACTTCTGTTCTAACTGTTGTTTTCTTTAGTGCGGTTTTTCCATCCAAAAGCACTTGCTTATAATATGCAAATACTTCCTTGTCATTTTTGTTGTTCAGCTTGTCAGGAATGGATTGAACTAGAGAGAGTACTTCATTAGGTGCAGAAAAGTAAGTGACTGCACAATCAACAATATTTCCCACAATACCTATAACGAGTCTATAGGTATCTGTTTCTTCAGTATAGTATGTCCCGTTGCCAATTGAAACAGCAGAAATGGCAGATTCGTTGATAACTTCGGTCGCAAAAGCAGGGGTAGCCATTGCAAACACAAAGCATAACGCCAAAATAACAGTAACGATTTTCTTCATGGTTACTCCTTTCCTATAAGTCAAATTGAACATGAATACAACAATCGTATATAATAAGATGTTGTGTGGTGTATAGTTTTACGATCAAAGTCTATGGCGGATAAGCTGTGTGATATCAGCTTATCCGCCTGATATCACTGAAACGAAGTGGATACCTCGCTTTATTACGATGGAAAATGCGCCCATGAGTTCCATCGCTATTGACAACAAAAGAAAAAACAATATGAATCAAAGGACGCTCACCTCCAATGTAGAAATATTAATACTCTGACGGGCAAAACCGTCGTTTTATTGCTGTGGCCTTTTAGCATAAAGGGGATGTAACTGGAATTCTAACAGGTGCCATAAGTTGACACAGTTGGTCTTGTTACTCCGTTGATAGTAACAGAAACGGTCATAATATATTCTACTCCTTTTGTGACCTCTTTGCTTTTGGTCATATTCAAATAACCCGATCCTGCACCGGTCCACAATCCAATGCAGGTGCCACCATCCCATAATTTCATGACAGCAAAAATATTATCATCAAAATTATCGGGAGTAACATAAACAGAACAATTCGCTGTATTTCCGACAAAATTGATGGTTGGTACGATTGTAATAGCACGAGGAGCGGCCGCTTGTGCGATGACTGGAAGAACGCACAATATTAGTGCAAGTAATAACGCAATTCTCTTCATGTATTAATTCCTCTAAATCACGGTGTTTTTCAACCGGTGCCATGATGTTTCTAAGCAAATAATGTAGCATATTGCTCTATTAAACCATAATGAATTCCCCCTTAAATCGTTATAACTATAATAACGATTTAAGAGGGAGTTTTTGGACATACTATTCGGTTGTTTTTTTGATAGATTGCGCAATTTTTAATAGTTCATCCGAAGTGAAATCTCCTGAAACCCAAAACATTGTATGCGTATCAGCATCCAGCCAAACGATTTGACTTGTTTCATTTTCATTCGTTGATATATAGATATCACCAGGTAAGCCATTTACGAGAACGGACTCATGCTCATATTCCACAACATTCGCAAATAATCTTGTGGTATCTATACCGGAAGTGTAAGAAAATTGGATGAAGCTATGTCGATCATTGGTATATACATAGGATTTGCCGCCGGCAATGGCATTAGTGGTAACATACACACATTCTTCCGGCATCCATCCTGGCTCATAGCGGACAGCTTCAGTGGGTTCGGTTTCTTTTGCTGGGTCTGCTTCGCCTACGAAGAAATACATATAAAAGTCCTGATACTGCTGTTTTACCCAGCCAAAGACAAATTCTCTTGCCTCTACATTTACAGCCAGGAAAGATCCCAAGCCAATAATAATAACAAGCACAATACTTGCCACGCTACGCAGTGCCCCATAAATAACAGGATGGTTGGCTCTGCGAATCAGATGCCTCATTTTTCTCTCAAACCGTGGGGAAAACGAATGCTTGCATACATCCGGTTTTGGCAAGCTTTCATTCATTGCATTTGCAAGTTCAGCTGCGGCCTGAGCCATCAGCGCATCGGATATCATAGGATTTCCTCCTCCTCACAAAACTGAAGCAATTTGTTTTTTGCGCGCTGATCCAGCTTAATCGCATTTGCTTCCGTGATGTTCATATGCTTTGCAATCTCTCTACAGCTAAAGCCAAGATGGTATTTGAGCAGAATTACCTCACGGTATCGAGGTGGTAATTTTGCCATACACGCAGCAAGCCCGTGTATCTTTGTTTCATCTACAGTAATACCCGAGATTTCGTCGACATATCTTGCTTTGCGTCTTCGTTGATTTGCCCGGTACAGATCGATTGCTTTGTTCTCAACTATGGTAACGACGTAGACCTGCGTTTTTGGACACACGGGATCACTGATTTTTGAAATATTTTCTGCAATTTTTACGAAGGCGTTATGAACAGCATCTTCCGCGTCCTCTTCATTGTTCAGAATCGCGTATGCTGTATGGTACATAAGGCCTCTGTATGTAAGATACACTTTTTCAAATTTAGATTGATCCTCCGGTGAATCAATCATCATCAAATACATGAGCATAGTTACGGTCCTCCTGATTGAGCAAAACCATTGTACTACATTTTTGTGCTGCCGTCATCAAAATTCTGACAGGAAATGGATTCATTTACTGTAGAGAAACTATCCGGGACCGTAGTTTTGCAATTAAAATGGGCGTGCTGCGAAGTTTCGCAGTACGCCCATATGATTTCAGTACCATTGTCCGTTTTCTTTTTTCGTTAAGACTGCGCCGTTGAGCACCGCTTCCGCCAGGGAGCTGCCCTCATAGCGCAGCTTCAGCAAAAAGAACGGTGCGTCCTCCCACAACAGTTTCAGGAAGATGGCATCGCCTTCCCACTTGGGCAGGCTGTCCAAAAAATCCCGGCTGACCCACTGCAGGTCGCCTTCATCACACTGCTTCAGCTGTCCTTCAAAACCATCGCTGGTGAACAGATACATGAATTCTCCGTCGTAAGGCTCATTGGTCAGGAAAGTAACCACGCCCCGGCATTTCCAGGAAGTTAGCGTCAGACCGGTCTCTTCCTTCGCTTCCCGAAGCAAGCATTCATCCGGGGATTCTTCTCCTTCAAACTTGCCGCCGATGCCGATCCATTTATCCTTATTCAGATCGTTCTGTTTTTTTACCCGGTGGAGCATCAGCACCTCATCGCCCCGGGTGATATAGCACAAGGTCGTATTGATCATTGGCCACCTTCCGGGCAGATCACCCGCAGCGCATGGTGCAGGCAATCCACCTGAATCTCCGTTTTTGCAGGTTCCCGCTCGCCATCAATGGTCCAGTCCATATCTCCGGGTGCAGTGACCTTGACGCCTGTGGTGCTCAAAAATGTTATCATGGCGCAATTATAAGTCTGCCGCTGCAGTGCCACCAGGCAATCCGCCAGTTCAAGGGCGTCTTTGGGCGCGCGGATCAGCATCAGCTCCAATTTGCCGTCGGACATATCTACCCGGTCAGCCGGAATCGTCAAAACACCGGCAAAGCTGGTAGAGTTGCTGATAGCGCCAAACAAATACCCATCTTCCAACACATTTCCGTCCGGCAATTCAAAACGGAGGTTACGGGTTTTGATCTGAGAAAGCTCCGAAATGCCGCTGAGCAGGTAGGCCACATGGCCCAACGCATTTTTTACGCTTTGGGGTGTTGCATAGCTGGCTCTTGTAAATGCGCCAAAGGATGCCACATAGGAGAAGAATCGACCTCCAAAGGAACCCACATCCAATTTGCGCATATTTCCTTTGGCAATCATTCTTGCCGCCTGCAGAATATCGGTGGGCAGTTTCAGGCTGTTGGCAAAATCATTGGTAGATCCGGCAGGAATATAACCCACCGGTACATCGATTCCGCTTTCCAATATGCCCGCAGCTGTTTCGTTAAAAGTGCCGTCGCCGCCGCAGCAGACGATCACATCCATTTTATCGGCATAGTTTTTCGCTGCTTTCCGGGCATCTCCTTGTCCGGCAGTAATATATACGGTCACCTCATAGTCTGCCCGGTTAAAGATCTCTATGATCTCAGTCAGGAGTTTATTGGCCTTTCGCTGGCCGGCATACGGATTCAGAATAAATAACAGTTTTTTCATTACGCTCATCTCCGAAGCATGCGTGCAGTTGGTAGTTTTTCTCTGATGACATTATAGCACACCGGGTGTTTTTCTCAACCTTCCTTACAGAAAATTAATAGTAAATTCACAACCAACCGGAATTGTTTACTTTTGACTCACTTTGTGCTATAATGGCCGAAAAGTAAGGGGGTGCCGGTCTTGCTGCAGGATAATACCTATGTCACCGTGGATCTGGATATCATTGAAAAGAATATCGATGCCGTCAGTAAGAAGGCAGGTGTGCCTGTTATGGCTGTTGTCAAAGCAGACGCATACGGTCACGGTGCCGTTCCCGTTGCCAAGCTTTTGGAAGGAAAATGTGCCTTCTTCGGTGTCAGTTCTATTTCGGAAGCATTGGAGTTGCGGCAGGCCGGCATCAAAACACCGATTTTGATTCTAGGTCACACCCCCAGCGCCGCATTTGCCCAGGCCATCGAGAACGATATCCGTCCCGCGATCTTCAGCCTGGACGGGGCCAAAGCCCTTTCCTACGAAGCACAAAAGCTGGGCAAAACCGCCCGGTTTCACTTTGCGGTGGATACCGGCATGAGCCGGATCGGATTTCCCCTGTGTGAAGCCTCGGCTGATACATGCGCGGAAGCCGCCCGGCTGCCCGGCATTTTCGCCGAAGGCCTGTTCAGCCATTTTGCAACCGCCGATTGTGCCGACCTGAGCCGTGCCGAAGCCCAGGCCCGCCGGTTTGATGATTTCATTGCCATGCTCCACCGGCGAGGCGTCACGATCCCCATTTGTCACATGAATAATTCCGCAGGTTTGATGAATTTCACCAACAGCTATGATATGGTCCGCTCCGGGATCGTAACCTACGGCCTGTACCCCAGCAGCGAGGTAGACCCCGCGCTGTTGGATATCACCCCTGCCATGACCTGGAACAGCCGCGTCACCCATGTGCAGGAGCTGCCTGCCGGCAGAGAGATCGGCTACGGCGGCACCTATGTGACCACCGGGCCTACCAAAGTCGCCACCATTCCCGTCGGTTATGCCGACGGCTACCGCTGGAGTCTCTCCGGTAAATTCCATGTGCTCATCAAGGGGCAAAAAGCCCCCATTCTGGGCCGTATCTGCATGGATCAGATGATGGTGGATGTGACCCACATCCCGGATGTTGCCATCGGCAACAGTGTTGTTTTGATCGGCCGGCAGAGGGATGCAGCTATTACCGCTGAACAGATCGCCGCTGCTGCCGGCAGCTTCAATTATGAATTTCTGTGTGGTATTTCCCGTCGGGTACCCCGCTATTATGTCCGCGGCGGCAGAACCGTACAAACCGTTCACTATCTTTTAGACCCATAAACAAGATGGACTGTTCTTTAAACGGAACAGTCCATCTCAGCTTGTCAAAAAAGCCTTTTTGACAAGCCGCCTGCGTTTTTCAAACTTTTCAAAAAGTTTGAAAAACGGTTTGATTGGACGTGAAAGACAACCCTGACGGTTTTCTTTCACACTATCTTTCCCTCCGATACTTTCAGACTGGCAAGTTCTTTGATAGGCTAAAGATGGACTGTTCTTTAAGCAGAACAGTCCATCTTTTCTTTGATCGTTTTCAACAGCAACCCTTTGGCAAAATACATGGTTTCGTAGCGCAGATACATCAGTGCGTTTTCATCCCATAAGAGCCGCAGATTGGGTGGGAATTCTTCATCCCCAAACCACAACTGCAGCATAACCGGAAGTCCGTCAAACACCTCAATACTGTAAGCGATATCCCCGTTGGGCATCGCTTCACCGCCTAAACTCTCACATGCTTCCCGGAATTGATCCGGATGCTCCTGAAACAGGCTTGCCCAAGGATCTTTCCGGTCTTCCAGCAGGTTTTGATGGAACATTAGTCCAAAATCCCGCATATTTCTCCATCGTCCACTGATGAACCGGTCCTCGCGGCTGTCGCAGATCAGATCCAACAGCGTCATCACTTCTTCAAAGCTGTTGGCTTCCACCCAACCCTTTTCTTCCCGGCGTTCCATATCACCGGCAGTACGGCTGACCCGGTACTCTTTGGAAAACAGCGTCGGATACAAATACTGCGTATCCGCTTTCATCTTTAGCTTTTCGATGAGTTTCTTCTGATCATAGGTCAAAAAATGCTGCTTTGCCTGTTGCGCCTGGATCCGGTAATTATCTTTTCTTTCCATCATTCCTCCCGCCGCTGCTTGCAGGCATATTCGTAGGCCCGTTTATAATCTCCCAGTTCCCGGTAGCAAATCTCCAGTTTGCTGTAAGTATCCATATCCTGCTGTGCCAAACGATATGCCGCGGCAGCCTCTTCATAGCGCCTCAGCGTAAAAAGAGCATCCGCCTGCAGCCGGTTCCAGTCTTCACCGTCTTTTTCATCGGAAGCCGCCAGGATCTCCAGCCGCCGTTTTGGATCCGCACATTGCCGAGCCCGGACCAACAACGCATCGGTGTCACATTCCAGCCGGATATTCTCTCCTGCCAAACCCAAAAGCACACGGCAGCGGTAACGCAAGTCCGATGTAATATAGAGGCCGTCCAGTTCCAACGCGCGGTAAAGGAGTTTTACGCCGTAGGGTATCATATTCTCTTCCAGCGCCTGCTTCGCTCTTTGCACATGCCAATGATATTCCAGCAGCTGCCGCTCCTCGAAAAACTGCGGATCCGGTTCCTGAAAACCGTCCAATGCCAGACGCATTTCTGCCAGGTCCCCCAAAGCCAGGGCTGTTTTCGCGCGGTTTACCCATTGCTGGTTGGGAAATACAGCACTCTGCTCTTCCAAAAAGTAGCTGACCGGCTTCCCCAGCTGCTGCGCCAGATATCCCAGGGTTTTCATGGATGGCCTGGCGCTGCCGTTTTCAATTTGCGAAAGCATGTTGCGGGTCATATGCTCCCCGCAAAGCTGCCGCTGAGAAAGACCTTTTTCCAATCTGGCAGCCTTAATCTTACCTCCCAGATCCATTTTCTCATCCTCCGGTAAGTGATATTTACCCTATGATACCATATATTTCTTACTATTTCCACCGTTCTCAAAAAATTCATTTGCTATTTTATCTGCTTTGGTTTATAACTAAAATAATCATCGCACAGGAGTATGCTTTATGAATATAAATAATCCGCGGGAAATAAAAGCATTGGCAGAGGATGCCCTTTCCTCCGCTGCCAATGGTAAAAAACTGGTTTTGATATGGGCTGCTGTCAGTGCCGGTCTGCCGCTTCTTGTCAGTATCCTTAACTTTGTTTTGGAATCGCAGATCGCCCATACCGGCGGTCTTTCGGGCATTGGGCTTCGCAGTATTCTTTCCACAGTCCAGTCCGGACTTTCTACGCTGGCTTCCATTCTAATCCCCTTTTGGAATTTAGGCTATACCGCCGCCGTTTTGCGCTTCGCCCGCACAGAGCAGGCCGATGTCTCCACTATGCTGGAAGGCTTCCGCCGCTTCGGCCCCGCGCTGCGGCTCTTTCTGCTAAAGGTGTGCCTGATGGTCGTTTTATGCATTGCCTGTTTCTATGCAGGAGTAACGCTGCTCGCTATGACGCCTTTGGCCGACCCGGTGTGGGCAGTACTGGAGCAGAGTCAGGATATTTTGCTGACTGGTGTTATTGAAGAATCGCTGCTGGATACCGTCACCCATGCCATGCTGCCCATGTTCCTGGTCTGCTGCGGTTTGTGTCTGATCGTGGCGATTCCGGTATTTTACCGTTTGCGGCTGGCAGACTTCTGCATTTTGGATGCTTCCCATCGCAGCGGTCTCATGGCATTGCTGGAGAGCCGCAAGCTAATGCACCGCAACCGCATCCATCTGTTCCGGCTGGATCTGCAGTTTTGGTGGTTCTATTTGGCTCAGTTGCTCTTAACCGCGCTGTGCTACGGTGACATGATTCTGCCTGCCCTGGGAATCGCGCTGCCCTTTAACGAAGATACCGCTTACTTTATCTTTTATATCGCCGCCCTTGCAGCCCAGTTTGCCCTTCTCTACTGCTGCAGCAACCGGGTACAGACCGCCTACGCTGCATTCTACAATGCCCTCCGCACCCCGGCAGAGAAAGAAACCAGCCTGGCAATCTAATACTTTCGCCCGTCTTGGAAAATTTTTGTAATTATTTACAAAATATCTATAGACGGGCGTGTTTTTTTGTGCTATATTCTAGTTGAGCGTTTTATATCTATACAGAGGCGAGATTCCTCGCCCTCTTTCCTCCCTGCCGCTCCGGGTCTCCCTCCCGGAGCGGCAAACATACGCGCAAAAAATCCACCCGCTTCACTTTCAGCGGGTGGATTTGTTTATTTTTTCAGCAGATCTGCAATGGTAATGCCCTCGAAGAACTCATCGATCATCTTATCCAACTTTTCCCACATTGGCAACGCCTCGCAGCATGTTGCCCGACCGCAGGCATTGGGCCCCTGACTGGTACAGCCGGTGGATGCCAAAGAGCCTTCTGTCAGCTTTAAAATGCTGCCAACGGTGTATTCCTCCGGTTTGCGGTTCAGGCGATAACCGCCGCCCTTTCCATGGACAGCATCTACCATACCGGCCTTGGACAAAGTGGTCATGATCGACTCCAGGTATTTTTGGGAGATCTCTTCCTTTTCGGCAATTTCCTTCAGCGGGATAAACTCACCGGGATCCTTTTGAGCAAAACATACCATGACCCGCAGGGCATAGCGCCCCTTAGTCGAAACTATCATAGCTTATTCGTGGCAGTGGGCACAGTTCTCACAGTCGGGGAACTGGCTCTTGTCATAGGCAATGCCGTTCTTGTCGTAGTAGTCCTTCAGTGCGGATTTGATGGCTTCCTCAGCCAGAACAGAGCAGTGGACCTTTGCGGCAGGCAGGCCGTCCAATGCTTCGCAGACAGCCTTGTTGGTCAGTGCCAGGGCATCCTGGATAGATTTGCCCTTGATCATCTCAGTGGCCATAGAGGAAGATGCAATGGCGCTTCCGCAGCCGAAGGTTTCAAATTTCACATCCACGATGATGTCATCTTCGATCTTCAGGTAGATCTTCATAATATCGCCGCACTTGGCGTTGCCAACCTGGCCAACACCGCTGGCATCCTCAATGACACCCACATTCCGGGGGTGCATAAAATGATCCATAACTTTTTCGCTATACAGTGCCATAGTTTTCCTCTCCTAATTACAGAATATATTCTCGGATGCCGGTCTGCAGGTCACGCCAAACCGGGCTCATATTACGAAGATAATCGACCACCTGAGGAACCACGGTCAGAATATGATCCACTTCCTCTTCGGTGTTGTATTCGCACAGACTCAGGCGCAGGGAGCCGTGAGCGACATCGTGGACGCGGCCGATGGCCAGCAGCACATGGCTGGGATCCAGGCTGCCGGAGGTGCAGGCAGAACCGGAAGATGCACACACACCATGCGCATCCAGCAGAAGCAGCAAAGACTCGCCCTCGATGCCTTCAAAGCAGAAGCTTACATTGCCGGGCAGGCGGTTCACTTCATCGCCGTTCAGCGCGCAGTGGGGGATCTGCTTCAGGCCCGCGATCAACCGGTCACGCATTGCTCTGACCTTAGCCATATTCTCATCCAGATGGTCGCAGGCACCCTTCATGGCAGCTGCCATGGAGCAGATACCGGCGATATTTTCCGTGCCTGCCCGTTTACCCCGTTCCTGTGCACCGCCCTCGATCACATTGACCAGTGGGAAGCCCTTGCGGACATACAGCGCGCCCACGCCCTTGG
>JAZNLC010000139.1:0-5116 GCA_045578895.1 Faecousia sp.
CTCCCCACTTGGGAAGAAAAGTATGCCTTTATCAAGACCGGTCTGACCGAGGCCTCTATGGCTGTTTTCGCGATCCTGCCCCAGACCATTCAGCAGCAGCTGTTCCTGGAGCGCGATCCTCATGGCAACGTGCAGGTTTCCCTGATCGAGTCCGAGAAGCTGTTCTCTGAGATGGTCAAGGCTAACCTGGCTGCCCGTAAGGCTGCCGGTACCTACAAGGGCAAGTTCTCCCCCCTGCACCACTTCCTGGGTTACGAAGGCCGCTGCGCATTCCCCAGTAACTTCGATGCTGACTACTGCTACTCCCTGGGCTACAACGCCTTCATGCTGATCCAGTACGGCTACACCGGCTACCTCAGCAAGGTATCCAATCTGTCCAAGCCCGCTGAAGAGTGGGTTGCCGGCGGTATGCCCATCACCAAGATGATGAACATCGAGCGCCGTCACGGTGCCGACAAACCCGTTATCCGTAAGGCTCTGGTGGAGCTGGAAGGCAAGCCCTTCACTTACTTTGCCGCACACCGCGAGCAGTGGGCCACCGAGACCTGCTATGTCTACCCCGGCGCCATCCAGTACTGGGGTCCCGCTGAGGTCTGCGATGCCACCACCCAGACCCTGGCTTTGGAAAAGGCATAATGAATTGAATACTATAAAAAAGAACGGACTTCCAATCGGAAGTCCGTTCTTTCATTATGGGTCATTGATTAATAAGCCGGGCCTCCCGCTCCTGGCAGGTGAAGAGAATTACCTGCTTGGTGTCGGCTTCTTCAGTCAATACATCCAGCGCTTCGGCCAAACGGTGGTCATCAAATCGTACAAGGGCATCGTCCAGCACCAGCGGCGCATCGGGAGTCAATTCTTCGGCAACAGCCAGGCGCAAAGCCAAATACAGCTGGTCAATGGTGCCGTCGCTGCG
Organism: Faecousia sp.; assembly: GCA_045578895.1. Lineage (GTDB taxonomy): Bacteria > Bacillota > Clostridia > Oscillospirales > Oscillospiraceae > Faecousia. Next base: position 917 of record JAZNLC010000139.1, read on the forward strand.
CCACAGGGCGCTATGAAGCGTGGCTTCCGAGTCGGTACCGGCATGCACGGTCAGGTCTTCGCCCAAAGTCAGCCGGGTATAGCGGCCGTCTGTCAGCTTGCCGAACAGTTCCTGGGCCCGTTTGGAGATCCGGGGCGCAAACCGCCGCTGCAGTTCCGCGCTGGCCTGAGCCAGGGTACTTTGGGCAATCTCCAGGGCATCATAAGTCTTTTCCAACTCACGGATGCGTTCTGTAACAGCATCCAACTGTTGACGAAGGGAACTTTCACTGCCCAGCGCTTCCATCCTTCCGCTATAGTGGCCCAATTGCTGCTGCAGCTGCTTCTGCTCATAGGCACAATCGGAGAGCAGGCGGGCGGTTTCTTCTTCGGTATAGGTCATGGTATCCGGGAACTCCGGCGCGGCAGACTCCTTGTGGGCGGAGCGCAGTGCCAATACCAGGTCTCTTGCCCGGCTTACTTCTTTCACCGCCTCCGCATAGGCTGCCCACCGGTCACGGATATGCTGATACTTCTGCTCGCATTCGGGGAGGGAGGTGCCTTCTGTTACCGAGACGATCTGCTCCCGGAGCGCAGTCATGCGGCACTCCAACTCCTGCCGCTGACTTTGGTAAGCGGAAAGATTGACGCTGTAGGCTTTTTGCGCTTCGGCACAGCTACGGGCGGCTGCCACCCATTGCTCCGGAGGGATGGGCTGATATTGGTAACGCAGGGCCCGAAGGGTATTTTCCCGGCGGCGTTTGTCCGCCATGTGGCTTCTCAGGATCAGCGCCCCTGCGGCAAGCAAAAGTACGCTCAGAACCGTAAACGCCCAGTGGGGCAGGAACAATCCCGCAATTCCCAAAACAAAGCATACGGCACAGTACCAGGGGAAGTGCCTGGGCTGACTATCCTCTTCGTAGATCCGGAAACTGTTTTCTGCCTGGCCGATGGCAGCGTCCGGATCCACACCTCGAAATACTGTGGGGATCTCCGGGGCTTGGGGGGCATCGGGAAGCATTTGCAGTTCCATGTGCAGAGAGTCCTTCTGATCCCGTAATTGCCGCAGCCGCAGCAAAGCGCGCTCTGCTTCGTCGGGAGAGGGGAATGCGTCACATTGGCCTTTCAGATCTGCTTTTTTTGCTTCCGCGGCAGACAAGGCGGTTTCCGCAGCAGCCAGTTTTTCCTGGTAGGTTCGTGTGGCGGCATATTGGAGGGTTGTTTTGTGATTCAGAAGGGCCTTGTGATGGGCATCCAATTCTTCCAGGCGTTGCTTTGTCCGGCGGGAGTGGTCCTGCAATTGGGTAAGCTCGGCCAGTTTTCCCTGCAATTCTTTCTGCCGGGCTTCTGCCTGAGGCAGCAGACCGGTGCTTTTGTTCAGACGGCAGCGGTTTTTCAGATCTTTCAGCTTCTGCGCCAGTTCATCAGCGGTGCCGCTTTCGTCGCCGGTGGTGACGATGGCGTTGAGCCGCCGGCGCAGGGCTTCGTCCTGGGTTACGGGCAGATCAGTCAGCTTTAAAAAGCCTGCCCGCAGGAACACGCTTTTCTCCACACCCAAAAGCATTTGTCCGCAATTGGCGGCGGTGAGCTCCGGCACTTCCAGGCCGCTTTCGGTTTCGTAGGCGCGGAAGACATTGAATACACCACGGCCTTTGCTGCTGCGCTCGACAGTGACATCCCGGCCGTTCCAGTTCAGATCGATACGTCCGGCCATGGGCGCGCCTGACCAGGGGGCATAACGCTCCTTGTCGGCGATCGCGGTCTTGGTGCTGTGTACGCGGGTCTCGATGCCGTAAAGCATGGCGACCAGAAAGGCGCACCAGGTGCTCTTGCCCCACTCGTTGGGGGCGTGGAGAATATTCAAACCCGGCCGCAGCCTCAGTGTCTCGTTTTCCAGTTTGCCAAAGGTAGCGGTCATGGTATAGATCTTCATGGCAGCTTTACCTCCCGGTTTTCCAGAATTCGGCGGGAGAGCTTCGCGGCCAGCAGGATCTTCTCCCGGGTGTCCTCGTCGGCGGTTTCCAATTGGTGCCGCAGCAGACCGAAATACACGCCCTCCAGGGAATCTTCTCCCACATTGCCCCAAATATCCATAGGCGGCTCCGTTCGGTCCCGGATCGTCAAATTGGGAAAACAGGAGAATTCCTGTTCCAGCAGGGTGGTATCCAAAGGCTCACTTTCGCCGGTGAGGGTGATGCGATAGAAATCATCACTGCCTGCTGCCGGGAGCAGCCGGGCAAGGGAAACAGCAGCGTTGCTGCCTGCTTCGCAGACGAAGTCAAAGAACCGGGGCGTATTCAGTGGCAGGAAGCGGGTATCGCAGCCGCGGTCATCCAAGGTGACGAGCAACACACCCTTGGCATCCAGCTCATCAAAACCCCGACCCATGGGACAGCCGGGCCAGGCGCACAGTGTACCGCCGGCAAGGAGTTTTCCGCCCTTGTGAATGTGGCCCAACGCAAGATAATGAAGACCGGAATGTTCGATCTGCCGGGATGTGATAGGGCAATAGGGAGAGGAAGCAATGGTGGGATCCCCGTGAAGAATGCCGATGGCGTAAGTCTCAGGCTGCTCCGCATGAAAACCTTCCAGCAGAGCAGGGGCTTCCGATGCCGCAAAGGCAGCGCCGTAGACGCGGCAGTCAAGGGCTGGTAATGCTGCGCTTTCCCACTGGGAGGATGTGAAAATATGCACATTCTCCGGCCAAACTTCCGTGGTCCAGGGACCGGAAGGGGAGAGATAGTCATGATTGCCCGGTACGATAAATACGGGAATGCCCACTTCACTCAGGGCATCTTTTACGGACTTGATGCTCTCCGGTGAGGCAGGTCCGTCAAACAGATCGCCGGCCAGCAGAAGCAGGTCACAGTTTTCGGCCACGGCGGCCGCGGCGACTTTATGCGGGATCTCCAGTAACGCTGATTTTAAAAGATTCGTCTGCGCTTCCGTACGGCCGATGATGGGAGAGTCCAGGTGCCAGTCAGCGCTGTGCAGGATCTTCATACAAATCCACCCTTTCTGCCTTCCGGCACAGGCCGGTGGCGGTGTCGATGGTAAATAAAACCGCTTCCAGCTTGGTTTCGCCCTCTGCCCAGCGGTAACGTTCCGTCAGATCGCCCCGGAATTTGGCGATGGAGAGCTTGGGCTGGATGCCAAGCACGGAATGGCGGGGACCGGTCATGCCCAGGTCCGTTACATAGCCGGTGCCTTTGGGCAGTACCTGCGTATCGGCGGTGGGAACATGGGTATGGGTGCCCCAAACAGCGCTGGCACGGCCATCCAGCATGTAGCCCATGGCCAGCTTTTCGGAAGTGGCCTCGGCATGAATCTCGACCAAAACGATTTTGGTGTCCAGCTTTTTTAAAATGCGCTCGATCTCCAAAAACGGATTGTCCGGGCCGTAGTCCATATTGCAACGGCCAATCAGGTCGACGACAGCCACGGGACCTGCCTTGGTTTCAAAAATGCCATAGCCCTTTCCGGGTGCCTGGGGGGCATAGTTGGCAGGCCGCAGAAGCTGGGGGCAGTCATCCATATAGTCTATGATTTCCCGCTTGGCCCAGGTATGATTGCCCATGGTGATCACATCGGCGCCGGCATCCAGAATATCCTCTGCCTGATTGGGAGTCATACCTACCACGGCGGCATTTTCACCGTTGACGATGACGAAATCAGCACCGGTCTTTCTCTTTAAATAGCGCAGGCTGCGGCGGATCCGATCCATACCGGGATTGCCCACCACATCGCCTACAGCCAATACTTTAAAATCCATAGTGCAGCTCCTTACTGTTTCTTTCGATATAGTATATACCATTTTCTGCCGGGATTCAATCATGAAATCTTTACAGTAAATGATCGTTTATGCGCCTGTCGGCGGAGTTAATAGTTAATAGTTAATAGTTGAGAGTTATGGTATTTGCTAACGCAAATCATTTAAATAGTCGGCGAAGCCGACACATTCACTTTCAACTTTCAACTCTTAACTTTCAACTGTGCAGCATCGCTGCACCTATAAACGATCATTTAGTGGTGCATCATGGCCTGAAACGCAAAAAACCGGGGAAAAGTCCCCGGAAAATAAAAAAACGCATTGACAAACGCAATGCGATGATGTAAAATGGTAGTCCATACTATGGAGAGTATGCGTATTTTGAGCCATATCATTCAGTACAAATATTCTACCACAGTTTATGGCCGCTGTCAAGACGGAAAATCCAACAAA
>JAZNLC010000140.1:0-3654 GCA_045578895.1 Faecousia sp.
TGTGGCTTCCGAAGCATCTGATTCCGGAGGGCACCAGCGAGTATGTCCAGGGCGTGGAAGTGCCTATGGATTTTGACGGACAAATCCCGGAAGGCTTCGATATCATTAAACTTCCCAAATGCAAATATATGATGTTCCAGGGCGAGCCTTTTGCAGAGGAGAATTTTGAAGAAGCGATCCTGCAGGTGTGGGAAGCCATCAAAAAGTACCATCCGGAAACCATCGGCTACCGCTGGGATGATACGAATCCCCGTATTCAGCTGGAACCCAGAGGGGAAAGAGGCTATATCGAACAGCTTGCTGTGAAGGCATTATAAGAAACAAACGGCCGATGAGGAATTGCAAGAACCCTCATCGGCTGTTACTTTATCGAACCACGGAAGAATGGCTATAGATATAGAACTCCTCCTGGCTGGGCATCCATTTCTTTTCCTTTGGTGGGAAGGTGGCATCAAAGGCTTCCACGGCAGCTGTATCCTCGCAACAATCCGCGGCAGTGCTGGGAATGTACATCCAGTTCTTGCCTTCCAGCGCACCGGGAACCAATTCTGCCACCAGCAAGGCCGTGGGGAAATTACCGGGAACAACAAAGCTGACATTTTTCTTTTTGCAGCTGACAAAGCCACGGCTGACATAGTTGCCGGGATTACCGAAGTTGATGTTCACATCATACCCCATCTTTCGGGCAACTTCAAAGGAATGTTCGATCAGGATCTTGCCCAGTTTCTGCCGCTGACATTTCGGCGCAACGCACAACGGGCCGAACGAAAGGATCTCCTTTCGTTCACCCTTTTCATCCTCCAGCCAAGCCTTGGTGTACATGATGTTACCAACAATTTCCCCATCTTTTTCCAGGACAAAGGCAAGCTCAGGGATGAAGTCCGGATGAGAGCGCATCATATGGACATAGTAATGCTCATCCGCACCGGGTTTATAAACATTCCAGAAGGCTTCTCGGGTCAGTTCCTCTACTGCCCGGTAGTCCTTCTCTGTTTCCAACCGAATCGTCAAATCATTCATAAATCTTTCCTCCAATCAGGGAATCATAAATCATAACAAGTCCTGCGCTGAGCAGGATGCCGTCAATAATATCCGTCAGCCAATGTACACCCGAGACCAGTCTGCCAATTACCATGAACGCAATAAATGCTGTTATCACTATGGAAACGCATTTGCGGAACATAGGTTGTTTGATGCGATCACGCAGCTGTATCATAGCAGTTGGCATCACACACAGCACAAGCAGCGTTGTGGAAGACGGGTAGGATGCTTCCAGGTATCCCTCGATCAGTACAGGCCGGTAATTGACCACATAACTTTCAAAAAACAAATATGCTGCCAAGGTGACGATATAGAATCCACCTAGAATCAGAATGCTGCCATCCACTTTCAGAATGGATTTTCTTTTGATCCACTGTGCAAGACCAAGCGCTGCAAACCCAAACCCAAAGGCAACCGGGACCAAGCCCAACCAATCCGTGATGACATACAGGGTCTTGTGAGTCCCAGTAAGATTGTGAACAAAACCGTTCAGCGTAGCAAAGCCGACGGCTGATCCCCGTGGGCCGATTGACTGCACATCGATCCACTGAATGGCAATGGTCCAAAGGGCGAATGCTGCAAGCAAACCAAGCGCAATGCAAAATTTCCGTTTTTTCATTTTCTGACCTTCTTTGTTTGTACTCGGCTTTCGCCTGCCTACAGACTAAAGAAGGACGGTCAAAAATACAAGAAACAGGCCGTCACATCTGTGCTACGCTTCGTGTCATTGCTTTTTGATAAGCATAATCACCTTGATTGCCAGGAAAATGAACAAAAACGCTGCCGCATAAGGCTGCGAACTGATGATAAAGAGGAGCGCTCCCGCTGCATTTAGCGCCAAGGATATCATGCTCTTATTCCGCACCCAGAAAACACCCCGGTAATTCTGAAGCACAAGGGTTAAGATTCCAGAGATGATCATGCCGATCACAGCCGCGAAGAACGCAGCTTTCAAATAAGAAGCAATGACCGTCAGGGATGTAAGGGAAACTGCTCGTACATAGCCGTCTGCCTTTTGTCCGAAGAACGGGACAAAAAAGAACATGGCGACGCTCAAATCCAGCAATCCAAATACCATATCCCGGAGAATGGATTCCTTTTGCCTTTGATCTTCCTCCGCTATGGTCAGCACCTCTTCGCCGGACAATAGTTCATCAATTGTCATGGAAAAGAATTTTGCGATTGCTTTTAGAGAGTCGATATTGGTTTTATCTCTGCCTGACTCCCACTTGGAAATGGCAGTTCGGGATACATAAAGGGATTCTGCCAATTCTTCTTGCGTAAGCCCTTTTTGCTTCCTCAGCTCCTGCAATTTTTCATGAAATTCCATAATCTGTCACTCTTTCACATACATACAGTTTGTCCGTGCAATCCAGTTTTTGGACCAAGCAAACAAAGCTTCAGACATATTTTCAAAATCCACAGCGCCACCGTTTTTAAGCGTCAAAAAGGTATCCACGATCTGGCGCTCATCCGATGCAACAACCGGAAGCAGATCTTTTTGGAGGTGGATATAGTTTCCGGTTTGCCAAAAGGCGATTGTCTGGACTACGAAGGAGGCAGATTTATATAGCCCGCGCAGAATATCTTCGCTCTTCTCGTACAGCATATTATGCACACAGCCGTGATAGATATTGCAGACACCGATTTTGATTGCCCGCACAATTGCCGTTACATCAAGCAAGGGCAGCAATTCATCCAGACTCCCCTGAATCGGCTTTGTATCATAATAGAACTGGAAAAGATCGGCAGGCTCCCATTTCAGAAGCTCATCTTTTCCGGAAAGGAAACCGCAGATCAACTCCCGGTGCGACAAGGTGTTCAGCATCCTATTATAGGCTTCAACATCTTTTGCAGACAATTCATCCAGGATAACTACCATATCAATATCACTGGTTTCTGTGGCTTCACCGCGGCCGTAGCTTCCTTGCAAGCCAACAAACCACACCCGATCTCCAAATGTTTCATCCAAGGCTTTCAGGAATGTATTTATCCAAGTCGAAATATCAACCACGTTGCTCACCCCATTTTTTCAAATTCACAGAACTAATCATATCATACTTTCATTCAATTATCCAGTGATGCTTTATGAACAGCAAAAGCACCTGTCCTATGGCAGAATCTGCCGTGGACAGGTGTTTGTGTATTTACCGTAATTTTACTCTTACTTCTGCGCAGAGCATATAGTACGATTGTAAATGCATCGTTTACATCAATCCCATGCACCAAATGACAGCCAACGCAGTCAATGTGAGCAATGTGTCAATGGTGATTCCGTAGAACATAGGCTTTAGTCCAGCTTTCTTAAAGTCAGTAATACTGGTGCTTAGACCGATGGCGGCCAACGCAGTGACCATCAGAAATTTGCTGGTGGTTTTCATGACTCCGGATACTGTAGTGGGAATGAACCCAATGCTGTTTGCGATAGCCAGCAGTAAAAAGCTGCCAATGAACCAGGGAATAATCTTTATCATATTTACATTCTTGCCCTCACCGGAAGTCTGCATTTCTTTCTTCTTCATGCGGATGCCAATCCAGGCAAATACCAGCACAGTGGGAATAATGGCAATCGTACGGGTCAATTTGACCATGGTCGCAAAATCACCGGCGGCT
>JAZNLC010000141.1:0-5532 GCA_045578895.1 Faecousia sp.
AGGTAGCCGCCGGGAGATTTCTTACCTCCCGGCTTGAGATAGGGCGATTTCAGAATGAGCCGTGCCATCTATATCACCTCTCATATGCTTTCTGAATTTCTTTCAGATCCACCCTGCCATTGAGTGCTTTGACTTGCTGCACACAGTAATCTCGCAGTCCGTCCAGATAGCTGTCCTCATAGCGGTAGCGCACAGCAGTCAGGTGATTCTGTACGGCAATCTCTACGGTCAGCTTGAAAAAGCAACTGGCTGATGCGATCTTCTGTTAGTGCAATCTTGCTGCCAATGACCGACTCCAGCGCAGGTGTCAGCACCTTGCTGCTTTCCTGCATATTGATTACGGCAATGTAATGTTCCAGGGCATCCCGGATAAACTCACTGCGGGAGTCGGCATTGGTTTTCTCCATGGCTGCGTCGCACCGGGCGAGCAAGTCATCTCCGATGTACACGCCGATTCTGCTGCTATTATTGATTTCTGACATAATTACTCCTTCCCGGTGGAATGACTCCCACCTAAATCGTTGATACTCTAAGGAAATTCCGTTTCCAGGCGCCTATTCTCGCGGGTATCCCGGAAAAGGTAACACCTTGGAAACCTCGTAAAAGCCTCGACCGGCGTTGCCGGGCGGTGTATTTCGGAGGTATCCGGCATCAGCCGGAATACCTCCTTTATCCCGCTTTCAAATACTTTCTTCCGAAAAGCTGATTTTCCAGCGGAAAGTTCATCCCCCAATGAAGAGGGGAAGCTCATCATCAGCACAAGATAAATCCCGATAGACTTCGGGATTGTCCAGGCTCAGCAAGGTGTACTCGTTATTCCAGTTTCCGTTCCTAGTCTTGCGCTTGCCGATCTGAATGATCTGCCGTTTTTCCAGAACCTTCAGATGATCCTGCACGGCAGTGAGACCGATTCCGGTTTTAGCGCAGATAGTTTTCAGGCTGGGCCAACAAATAGTGCTGCTTCCGGCACAGCTTACGAGGTACGAGTACAGCGTGTACTGGATAGGAGTCAGTCCCAGATCAAAGATCTTGTTAGGCAGACGGAAGAATTCCTTTGTCGGCGGTTCATACAATTTCATTCTTCCACCTCGGATGAACTTGTCCCTGGGAACAAGAATCCGTGTGCCGATCTTCATGCGGGGGAATCCTTTGGAACGAACCAACTCGTATGCCGCGGCTCTGGAGATCCCCAGGACTTCGCCTACCTCCGGCGCGGTCAAGGTAAGAGGCAGGTCTTGATAACTTTTGAATTTACTTTCTCTCAATGAATCATTCCTTTCGTTATTTTGATTTTGATTTGGTGTTCGCCGTTCTATCCAAGTCAGTTCCTAGCCCAGGATCTCTACGCCGTATCGCAGCCTTGGTGTGCTCATATCGCCGCACACTTCGCCAGCTGCATATCCCCCTCGGACGGTCATTCAATTGTCAAGGTACACGAGAGAATCCCCTCAAGGTCTAGGCATCGGGAGAGCGATTTTTAGCACCATTTTCTGAAAATTTTTCATTTTCAGAGAAATGCACAATTCCAAACCGCTTCCCATATGCAATTTGACCGCAGAGAAAAAGTCCTCTCATTAGGTAGGCAGCGAGAACGGCATTTTTAGCAGCTTTTTCTGAAAATAATTTATTTTCAGATAGTTGCACAATTTTGAGATCGCTTCGCTGTGCACTTTGCTGAGTGAACCCAGGTGTTCCTCCCTACTCCCCTTTGTTACAAAACGGCGGGTAAAACGAAACACTTTTCAAAGTTTTTTCAAAAAGTGGGAGCAGGATTCTTATTGCGCAACCAAGATGTGCCGGGGAAAATAAAAGCCGGGCACAAAAGACCAACACATATCCGGCAGTAATCTGCCAGAGTATGTGGTAAGCTTTTGCGCCCGGCTATTTGGTGGTTTCACATTACATCGCTGGGAAGTAATGTACCCCGGTGCTCGGTGACGACAAAATCCTTCATACGAAGGTTCCTGGGTTCATTCAGTTGCGATAATATTTTAGCAAACAATCGTTCGCTTGTCAACATGTTCTGCAATGACTTTTCGAGTTCGCAACCTCGCACGCATTTTGGGGCATCCGAAGACTGCGAACTCAGGACATGAAAAATGCGATCTTCTAGAAGTAAACAGCGCCATCCCGGTTAAATTAGGAGGGTGCTGTGGTTCAGCTATAAGGTTTACTGGGCATCGATCAGCTTCTTAACCTCTCGGTCAAAATCAGAAGTAATCTTCTGGGTTTTATTGAATACCGCATACTCGGATTCCGCTTTGGTGATGGCTGCTTTTCTGGAAATATGGCCTTTGCCGACCAGGACTTTGTATTCCCGGAAGGTGAGGAATTTGCCGATGCTGTTGGCGAACTGTTCCATAGTGAATGTGTTTTCCCGCTCAATCAGATCTTCAATGTAGTCGAAGTAGCCGCTGACCGTACGCTCCAACTGTCGGATCTGCTTCTCAGATAGATAATTCTTAGCAATGGAAACATCGGACTTCAGAATTCGTCCGTCTGGCGCATTTTTCCATGTGGTCAGACCCATATGTTCTTTTTCGTGGTCGGCGCTGTCAAAGACGATTTCTGCGGCAGTTTTGCCGGTGATCGCGTAGTGGAACATGTTTTGCACCATGGCATAGAATTCCTGAGTGATGGGATCGTCCTTGTCGTAGTCGATGCTGCACTCAGCAAAGATATCGGTGACCTGTTGCCAAATCCGTCGTTCGCTTGCACGGATGGAACGGACCCGCTCCAGCAATTCGCGGAAATAGTCCTTGCCAAAGGCAGTCTTGCCTTGTTTCAATCGCTCATCATCCAGCACGAAACCTTTGATCATATACTCCTTCAGCACACCGGTAGCCCAGATGCGGAAGTGAGTCGCACGGCGGGAGTTGACACGATAACCTACAGAAATGATGGCATCCAGATTGTAAAACTGGGTTCCCTTTGTCTGGACTTTTCCAGGCATTGCTCCGTGGGGAGTGGTTATTTCCATTTTGGAAACAACCACTTCTTCCTTCAGCTCGCCTTCATCAAAGATGCTCTTAAGGTGCTTGCTGATGGCGGGAACTTGAACACCAAACAATTCTGCCATGCCTTTCTGAGAAAGCCAGATGGTTTCATCTCTGACAACAGCATCAACGGAAACATCTTCGTCCTCAGACTTATAAATCAGGAAACGGAAATCTTTTTCCACGAAATCTCCCCCTAAAGAAGATTGAACATTTGTTTCTTTATTATAACATAAAAACGGTGTATTCGCAATATGTTTTCCGAATCCAAGGATTTCAATTTTAACAAAAATAACAGTTGCAATTTCCTGCAACCTAAGGTAACATACCACAAACTTTTTTGGAGGTGTGTTACCATGAATCCCTATCTTGAGAAACTGAAAGCACATATCGAAGCGACTCCGACTAACTTCGGGGACGGCGAATCTGTCCTGACGATGCTCTACGAGTACTACAACGAAAACAATCCGTACGATAATGAGCAGATCCGGACAGATTTCAATGACCTCTACCAGCAGATGAACGGAATGCCGCTCCGAGGGATGGATCAGATTGTCTACCCGGTTTGCAGACTCTGCCGGGATCACGAAAGGGCAGGCTTCATTGAAGGAATCCGCCTGGGTGTTCTTTTGGCACATGAGTTAGGAGGGGTGGAGATATGAATGAGATTGCCACTCGACTGAATGCCTACATCCAAAGCCACCCTTTTGATGCCGGAGACAGCGGTTGTGAAACTGTTCTGGAACAGCTATATCAAGCCTATATTCAATCTCATGAGGGCGATCCCGAAGAAATTAAAGAAGGCTTTCAGGAACTGGAAGAATTCCTATGCTCATTGCCGTTGGAAGACAACGATGCAGTGTTTACCCTGTGTTGTAATCTGTGCAGCATCTACCAACGGATGGCATTTATGGACGGCCTGCAATACGGCGCGCGTCTAATGCAGGAGTTGGAGTGCCCCACCATGGTTTGAGAGATTTAATTTGATTACTTCGTATTGTTAGCTGCCGCTGGGCGGGATCAATTGATGCCGTCTGGCGGCAGTTTCTTTTGGGAAGAAAAGACTTGCAATTTCTGAAAGCTATGGTACAATCACGACACCTCGGGGAGGGACTTGGTTTCTGCTCCGGGGTGAGGGAAAATAGCCTGACCCATGTTTTTGACCCATGTTGGAACCGGGGCAGGAGATTGCCGGCAGAGGAAGAAAATCTCCCGGCACTGGCGGATGGCTCGAAAACAGGGCGTGAAAAACCTCCTGAAAACCGGGCCAACGCAAATCTGGGAAAACTTAATACAAAGTGGTCTTGAATGTGTCGTAAGTCCAAATTTGGCGGTGAAAGCTGCCAGTTTGGCTGACCCATAGCAAGGCCACATTTTTGACCCATGTTTTGACCCATACGGGATCATCACGCAGTGGACGGGGCAGATTTCAGTGGATTGCCGGAGGTGGCAAACTCCCTAAAAAGGCTCCAAACTGGCGATTATATGCAGATAAAGTTATGTAAACCGCAGCTCATAACCCGGAGGTCGTAGGTTCGAGTCCTGCCTCCGCAACCATAAAAGGAAAAGTCATCCCAGCCGGGATGGCTTTTTTCTTTTCTCTTTTCGAAAGAAGCAGGACTCGAACCCATCTAAATGCAACGCGGGTGAGCGTTGCCGCCGAGGGCTTGACCGAGGCGATCTTTTATTTTCTTTCGCCTGCGAAAGAAAATGCAAATCGAGTCCTGCCTCCGCAACCAAAAAAAGCAGTCATCCATCCGGATGGCTGCCTTTTTTCGTTATGGAAAAGTGACTTGAAGAGGGCGGCGGAAGTTGCAAAACTTCCGCAAAAAGTGTCCAGTGGACACTTTTTTAGCCTGGGGAAGAGTCCATTCATGCAAGACGGTATCCGGCAGGGATGCTGGCTTGCATGAATCTGTTTGGCATAAAATCTCCCTACAAAACCGTTTGACTCATATTCTGACCCATAATAGAATAGCACCCAGTGGACAAGTTAGCATTTTTCAGAATACAATGTCCACCAAATCGGAAAATCCGAGAAAATTTCAAAACTTCTCAAAAGAATTTTTCTCCGACCTCCGGGTTTTTCACTCGATGTTCAAAACCTCTCCCATTGCCACAACCGGCAACGGGAGAGGTTTCTTTGCTTATAGCATATCAAAAATTGAAAACGATGCACCGCATAAAACTTGACAATCATTTTACACACCTTGTCTTTTGGATTTTACATGAACTGGATATGATTGAACCATAAGGATGAATAAATCCGAATCCAAAATCAAGGAGAAATCACTTATGAAGAAGTTTATTTGCATTTTGCTTGCCCTGGCTATGGCACTGAGTATGGTTGCCTGCGGCAGCAAGGAAGAAAAGACTGTTTCCACTGATGGCTCTACCTCCATGCAGAAGGTGATCAATGCGCTGGGCGAGGCATTCATGGAAGAGACTGGTGCAAAGTTCACTTATAATGCTACCGGTTCCGGCACCGGCATCAAGGCCGTGAAGGACGGCACCTGCGACATCGGCCTGTCCTCCC
>JAZNLC010000142.1:0-3758 GCA_045578895.1 Faecousia sp.
CCGTAAACCTTGGCCTTCTCGATGAGCATTTCCATCATCTTGTGGGAAGCCACCATACCCATACCGTTGTGAGCATCCATCAGAACGGTGCAGGGGCCTTCCTTAATGATCTCGCAGTTGGTTACGGGCAGCAGGGTGCCGTTCTTGATGCGGTCCAGGTAGATGGGCTTGAAGCGGTTGCAGCCATGGCTCTCAATGCCGCGGCGGTCGGACTCCAGCAGGACGTCCGCGCAGATCTTTGCGTCTTCCTCGGGCACGCCGTAGGCTTTGAACACGTCGATCATGAAGTTGTTGATCAGTTCCCACTGAACATAGGGTCTGGTTTCTGCCATAATTACATTACCTCCGTAAAAAATATCCTAATATACAAAAAAAGAGTAGAATGATGCCAAGGCAAATCATTACTACTCTCAATCTCGCAGATATTGTACCAAATATATACTTTGCTGTCAAGAAAAAATCCCCCGAAACCGGGGGATTTTTCAAACATTATAAATACCAAAGATCTTCTTTTCCGGTAGAAACTGCCGCCGCGCCACAGTTGATGGCATCCGTGACTTCACTCTTGGTTTCTACCAGGCCGCCTGCGATAATGGGAATGCCGCAACCCGCGAAACGGCGAATGGCCTTACCGATGACGCCGGGCATGATCTCAATCAAATGGGGGGTAGAGGTACGCAGCATTTCCTCGATGCTCTCCATACCCTTGGAGTCCAGCGCGAAGAACCGCTGCACGGTTAAAAGCCCCATTTCCTTTGCGGTGCGGATCAACTGTGCCTTAGTGGAAATAATACCGTCTACCCCACACTGGGCAAGGTATCGGATGCCGGCCCGGTCTCTGCCGATGCCTTCGGCCAGATCCATATGGATCAGCAGGATCTTCTCCGCTTTATGCGCCTGGTCGATCCGCTGCCGCACGGTGATCAGATCTGCGGACAGATAGAACAGCACTTGAGCGGGGGAGTGCAGCGCGGCTTCCCAGCCGTCGTCACGGATGGCTGCGATGATGGGATTCAGTTCCAAACATTCAATGATCTCACTGGGACGCATGATGCACCTCCTGGTTAGAATAGATATATTATAGAATATTGGAGAAAAATGTCAACCGGTGAGAAGCTGAACCAGGTTTTCTGTGTTCAGACCCATAAAATACCGGGAAACATCGTGATTCTGCAGCCGTTGGGTCAGCGCGGCATCTTCCAAAGGACAGCCTTTCAGCAAAGATGCCAAATCGGCGGGATCTTCCGCGGCGAAGAAATCACCCCGGAAAGAGATTTCTTTGATGCAGCCTTTGTCCATATCGATATAGGCTTCCACAGTACCGCAGCCCTCAAACCGCTGCTTTTTGGTAAGCGTACAGGCAGGGGATTGACCGAAGTTCCATTCCCATGTGCCATAACGTTTCTCTTTAATGGCAGCAATAGCGGCAAGGTCCGCTTCTTTCAGTTCGTACATTTCACCGGGGAACTGCTCCAAAATGCTTTCCAGCAGGAAGCTGCGGAACTGCTCCAGGGTCAGATCCTCCGGCAAATAGGGGCGCACATTGGTGACCCGGCTGCGGACGGATTTAATGCCCTTTGCCTGAATCTTTGCAGGATCTACCTGTAAGGCGTTGGCAAGGACAGTGCTGTCGGAATCAAAGAGAATGGTGCCGTGATGCATCACCCGGCCCTGACGGATATATTGGGCATTGCCGGAGAACTTCTTGCCGTCAATGGTCATATCATTGCGGCCGTTGCGTTCTGCCGGAATACCGGCTTTTGCCAGCGCCCGGATGACAATGTCACAGAAACGGCCGAAATCCAACGCATCGCCCTCTGCGTCGGCGATGACGGTGAAATTCAGATTTCCCATATCGTGATACACCGCACCGCCACCGGAAAGCCGCCGCACTACCCGGATCCCTTGCTCTTTGACATAGCTTTCATTGATCTCAGCTAAGGTGTTCTGGTGCTTGCCGATAATGATGGCGTGGTCGTTTTGCCACAGCATCACATACATGCGGTCTTTGGGAAGATGGTCAAACACATATTCTTCCACAGCCAGATTCCAGGCAGGATCGGTAGTTGTCAGGTCAAGATAATTCAGCATAGAGAGGTCCTTTCACGGTGCATTCCCAAATTCAATAGTTTGCGACTGCTACTATTTTAAAGTATCGGCAAGGTAAATTCAATGTTTTTTTATTACCAGTTCAAAAAGGAATGCCGGTGCGGTTTCCCGCACCGGCATGATTGGAAATTTTTGGATTATACGCCAGCCTTGGCGCAGCGGACCTTCTCGGCTTCGGAGTAGTCCTGGCCGGGCTTGTAGTCCTTGAGGGGTACGATGTGCTGATGAACAGCATCCAGGATCCAGCTTGCCTGGGGGAAGAAGTAGGCGTCGAACTCGAAGGGAGGTGTGATCCAGTTCTTAGCGCCGACAACAACGGGAGGTGCATCCAGATAGTCGAAGCACATCTCGGTGATGTTCTTCGCCACATCGTTCATGAAGCAGCCTCTGGTGCATGCATCGGAGACCAGAACGACCTTACCGGTCTTCTTGACGGACTCGATGATCTTGGTGTAGTCCAGGGGAGCCAGGGAGTGGAGGTTGATCACGTCAGCTTCCATGCCGTACTTCTCGCTCAGTTCCTTCACAGCGTCCATAGCGCGGTACAGAACGGCGCCCAGGGTCAGAATGGTGATGTCCTTACCGTCGCGAACCTTGTTGGTATCGCCGATGGTGATCTCATAGCGCTCCTCGGGAACGCCGCCTTCGTGGAACTGCTCGCCCACGTCGTAAATTCTCTGGCTCTCGAAGAAGACAACGGGGTCGGTGCCCTTCAGAGCGGTCTCCATCAGACCCTTAGCTTCCCAGGGAGTTGCGGGGAAGACGACCTTCAGGCCGGGGATGTGAGCACACAGAGCGGTCCAGTCCTGAGAGTGCTGAGCGCCGTACTTGGAGCCCACGGAAACACGCAGAACCAGAGGCATCTTCAGGATGCCTGCGGACATAGACTGCCACTTGGACATCTGGTTGAAGATCTCATCACCGGCGCAGCCGATAAAGTCAGCATACATCAGCTCAACCATTGCACGGCCGCCGGACAGAGCGTAACCGACAGCGGTACCGACGATAGCGCCTTCAGCCAGAGGAGAGTTGAACAGACGGCAGTGAGGCAGAGCGTCCATCATGCCGCGGTAGACAGCGAATGCGCCGCCCCAGTCACGGCAGTCTTCGCCGTAAGCGATCATGGTGGGATCCTCGTAGAAGCGGTCCCAGATAACCTCGGACAGAGCATCACGCAGGTTATACATCTTCATCTTGGAAACGGGCTTGCCGTTTGCATCCCAGGGGCTGCGGGACTTGGACTTGATCTTCTTGTAGCCTTCAGCCTCTTCCTTGGGAACGGTGAACTCGGGAGTACGCTGGGGCTCGAAAGCCTCGACCTGCTGGTTGGAGAACATCAGGCGCTCAACAACAGCGGGATCCTTAACGAAGTCGCAGTAGGGGCTGATCTCGGGGTCAGCAGCTGCACGGCAGATGGTGGTCATGCGCTCCTTGGTCTCAGCCAGGATAGCGTCAACGTCAGCCTGAGTCATGACACCTGCCTCGATCAGAGCTGCGGGATAGGTGGTCAGAGGATCAACTTCCTTCCATGCGTCCATCTCTTCCTTGGTGCGGTATGCGTTCTGGTCGGAGACGGAGTGGCCGGAGAAGCGGTAGGTCAGAGTTTCCAGCATGACGGGGCCCTGGCCGTTGCGCAGCAGCTCCAGCTT
>JAZNLC010000143.1:0-5457 GCA_045578895.1 Faecousia sp.
AGTTGTAATCTCAAAGGGTGGCTTCTTGTTGTACATGACACATCACCTCTATCACATTATAACACTTCATCACTCATTTATCAACCGAAAATGATTGACGAAATGATTGATGAAAATACTAAGTACTTTTTAAAAAACATCGCAGAGCGAAGAAAAGTGACGAAGAGCAATCCACTGCCACACAGCAACCATACGGTCGGCTTGTATTCTTTGTTTTGCCATGTTATAATTAGAGTACTTTGATTAGGGCTTGCACCGATAACACAGAGAGGAGCGGAGGATGTGGAAAAAGATAGAAACCTCATTTGGTATGCTATTAGTGCGGCCGGATTGATCGTGATTGCATATTTGATGGATCTGCTGGATAGTGTGACCACCAATGTTGTTATGCAGGCTTTCATGCGCGGTATTCGAAGCGTGATTCACATTTCCTTGCTGATAAGCTGGTGCGTTTCCTTGCAGCGGAGAATCATAAACCCGCAGGTGCGCCGCAGTATTGTCGCTGTGGGTGCGTTGCTGGCATTCTGGTTGACAGCCAAAGTTATCAAATATGAGTTCATCGCGGATCGTTCGTTCTGGCTGGGCCGATATATCTGGTACAGCTACTATATTCCCATGATTCTGGTTCCGCTGCTGGGTGTGTTTATCATTGACCATATGGGAAAACCGGAGGGCTATCGGAATCCCCGTTGGATGAATACACTCTGCATTCCCGCATTTGCCATTCTGATTGGCATTTTTACAAACGATCTGCATCAACTGGCCTTTGATTTTCCGGAAGGCATCGAATTGTTTGACTACGAATACGGATATGGGCTGATCTATTTTGCTGCCATGGCATGGTTTGTACTGCTGGGTATCTATTTTGTCATCATGCTGCTAAGAAAGTGCCGTGTTCCAGGGAGCAAAGGAATGCAGAAACTGCCTGCTGTGATCATGGGCGGCGCGGTGATCTTTTGGACGCTTTACTGTTTGGGTATCTTCCGGGATTTGGATCTGACTGTAGTGGACTGTCTGATCATCTCACTTCTTCTGGAAAGCGCCATACAAAGCGGCCTGATCCCGTCCAACACAAATTATCATGTGTTGTTCCGCACTTCCTCTATTGCGGCACAGATCGTAGACCGGGACTATCAGCCCTGTTTTACATCAGCTTCTGCCATGCCGATGACCCGGGATGAGATGAAACGGATCGGTGAACAGCCTGCGAAGGTAGGCCACAAGATTCTCCACGCAAAACCCATCAAGGGTGGTTATGTGCTATGGCAGGATGATGTGACGGAGCTTGACGAAATGATGTCTCGGCTCCAGGATGCGCAGCAGCAGTTGAGCAAAGAGAACGAGCTGCTGCGCTCAGAATTGAAATTGAAAGAGCAGCAGGCCCAGGTAGAAGAGAAAACCCGCTTGTTTGACCGGATTGCGAAGGATGTTGCTCCGCAGCTGGGAAAAATGGACGCACTGCTTGCACAGTCCGCTGACCCGTTGGTGGCACACAGCGCTATGGCAAAGTTGTGCGTCATTGGCTCCTATGTGAAGCGGCGCAGCAATCTGTTGCTACTGGGCGAAGAGAACCGAACCGTTCATGCAAGAGAACTGGAATACAGTATCCGGGAATCTCTGGACAATCTGCAGCTGGCTTCCGTTTCTACGATGCTGAACGCGCAGTGTGATGGTGATCTTCCGCTGGCACATATCATTGCAGCTTATGACTTCTATGAAAGCTTGGTGGAGAGGCTGCTTGACCGGATCATTGCTATGATGGTGTGTCTGACCTGTGAAAACGGAAGTATGAAAATGAATCTCCAGATCGGCTGTGTAAACAATATCCCAGAGCAGATGCTGGAGGATCTTTGCCTGCGCTTCGGCAGCTTCACTTATACCCTCCAGGACGAAGATGTGATCCTTGACCTTGAAATCTGCGAAGGAGGTGCGTGCAAATGATCAGCTATGATGCGCTTCCCACTCTGCTGCGCACCGCACTGATGCTGGGGCTGTTCCTGACCCTGTGCGGCAGCATTTATGTTTTATCCGCGACCATTCGCAGAAGGTCACCTGTTCTTTTTACACTGACACTTTTGTGTACCTTGCTCAGCGGATGCATGATGATTCTATTCTCCGCGGATGTCAGAAGCACAAAACATGCGCTGGCCTTTGCATCTGTCAGCCGCTGGCTCTGTGAGAAACCGGCTGTGTTTATAATACTTCTTTGGGCTGCTATGGCTGCGTTCCTTGTTTATGCCGTGATTTGGGAAATGAAACGCCGCAGAACGATGGTCACACGCTCCGCCATCAAGGAAAGTATCGATCATCTGGACACCGGCCTCTGCTTTTTTGCCGAAAACGGAAGGGTTATGCTGGTCAACCATCGTATGAACCAATTGTGTCACACCATCCTGGGACATGACCTGCAAAATGCTGCACTTATGTGGGATGAGATCTGTGAAGGTGACGTGCAACCCAACATCACCCGATTGTTAGAAAACGATCAACCCAGTTTTCTGCTGCCGGACGGAACGGTCTGGACTTTTTCCGGTGAGGATCTGCAGCGTGTATTTCAGATCACAGCCGCTGATGCAACGCAGCTTCATAGCCTTGCGGAGGAAATAAAACATAAAAATATCGCCCTTGAGGCACTCAATCATCGACTTGTCCAATATGAGAAAAATGTTGAGGAACTGACCCGTTCCAAGGAGCGTCTAGAGACAAAGGCAAAAATCCACAACCAACTGGGACAGACACTTTTGGCCACCCGCAGCTATCTGCTTCGTGGCGAAGAGGAACCGCCGATTCCCATTGACGCCTGGAAACACAGCATCGCGCTGCTCCGTCAGGAAGCAGCAGACGGTTCGGAACAGTCCTCTGTGCAAATGCTTGTGCAAACAGCAAAGGCTTTCGGCATTACGGTGCAGATCAACGGGCAAATGCCCCTACAGAAACCGACCGAGCAGTTACTCCTGGAAGCTGCGGCAGAAGCACTGACCAACGCAGTCCGCCATGCCGATGCCAGGACGCTATACATCCATTTTTCTGAAACAAATACCCATTATCGGGTTACTTTTCAGAATGACGGCAAGCTGCCCGAAGGAGAGATCCGGTTGGGCGGCGGTCTGGGTTCTCTTCGCTGGAAGGTCGAGCGCGCAGGCGGTGCCGTGGACATCGGCAGCCGTCCTGTATATACCCTTACCATTACAATACCCAAAAACGGAGGTGAGTGCCTGTGATCCGTGTTTTGATTGTGGAAGATGATCCTATGGTTCGCAAACTCCTGGAGATCTACATCGGTCCCAGTGACCGATATGAACTGGTCCCTTCTGTGGAGAGCGCGGTATTTGCAGAGTTCTGCTGCAGGACAAGCCAGGTGGATCTGATTCTAATGGATGTATGCACCGCTCTAAACGCCAACGGAATCGAAGCTGCGGAAAAGATTAAGCGGGCTTTTCCAAATATTAAGATCATTATTATCACCAGCCAGCCAGAGTGCAGTTTCATTGACCGGGCCAAAAAGGCAGGCGTAAACAGTTTTTGGTATAAATCCGCAGCGGCGGAAAGCATCCTGGACATTATGGATCGAACCATGGCCGGAGAGTGTATTTATCCAGACGCGACACCATCCCTGCAATTGGGAAATATCACCAGCCAGGCACTCTCTGACCGGGAGTTGGAGGTCCTGCGCGAAGTAGTCAACGGAGAGACCGATGCGGCCATTGCAAAAAAGCTCCACATGTCTGTACGCACGGTAAAGGGGCACATCCAATCCATGCGGGAAAAAACAGGCTTTAGAAACCGCACAGAGTTAGCCGTTCGCGCCAGAGACTGCGGACTGATCATCAATATAAAATAACAACAATACTCCCTAACAAAACAGGATTTGCACGAAAGTACGATGTGCAAATCCTGTTTTGCTGATATAATATAAACTGAATAAAATTGCTCTGATGAATTACAACAAGGAAGGCGTGGCAACAATCTATGAAAGACGGAGTCTTATCTATCGTATATGGAGTCGTTGCACTCTTGTCTGTGCTGATTTTATTATGCTATTTTGTTTTTGACCATAAGAAAAAGAAGCGTTTTTTGGCTCTGTTCTCCTGCGTTGCCGTTTCCAACTGCGGATTTTTCCTGCTTTCCATCTGCAAGTCTATCCTTGTGGCAAAGATTGCCAATGCGATGTCCTACTATGGCGGAGCATTTTCCATACTGGTGATGCTGCGCATTATCTGCGAAGTCTGCCAAATGCGCAAACGGAAATGGCTAAATTGGGGGCTGTTTGCAATTACGCTGGCAGTTGCCACACTTGCTGCCGGCGGCGATTGGCTCGGCCTTTACTATCGGTCTGTGTCTTTAAATATTATCAACGGAACTACCCATCTGGTCAAGGAATACGGCCCGCTACACAGTCTATACGCATTGTACTTAGCCGGTTATGTGGTGTTGATGCTGCTATGTATCGCCTATGCTGCCAAAAGCAAACGGTTATCCTCTCCCAAGTACACCTTGTTTTTGCTGGTTACTGTTCTTTTGAATGTGGGTGTCTGGTTGGTGGAGCAGGCAATTGATGAAGAATTTGAGTTCCTATCGGTATCTTATATGATTACAGAAATTCTGCTTCTGCTGATCTACAATATGCTTTGTGATTATGGCATTATCCGCCCGGAAACCGGTGTGCTGAGTGTGCAGATGCTGACACAGCTGAATACCCGGCAGGTGGATCCTGCCGCACTGCCGCCCGGTATGGAAGATATGTTCCGTAGCTTTTCAGAAAAGGCTAAGACGCTTTCCTCTGCGGAACGACGGATTCTCAATTACTATATCGACGGCCATGATATTGCCGAGATCCCCGACCTCGCTTTCATCAGCATCCACACAGTAAAAAAGCATAACCGCAGCATCTATCAGAAGCTGGAAATTGCTTCCCGCGACGAGCTGATGCTATACATCGAGCTGTTCCGCTGCTGCGGACGCCTTGATGAACTGACCGGCGAGAGCTTAGAAAACTTTTAAATCAATATCGTTATAATGCACAGGTGACGGAGGCGCTGCCTGTGCATTTTGCATATTATCCCAAGGATACTTTTGCCGAGAAGTATCCTTGGGACCATTTTATTTAGAGGAAAAGTAAATTACAATGATATTGTCAGATGACGAAAGGAGGGCTGCGTATTGAAGAAGTTAGTAGAAGCGGTTCTTGAAAACTTATCAACGAAAGAAGTATTCCTGTTCCGGGTTACTTGCGCAAGCTGTGGCACGGAATACGGCAACAAGCCAATAAGGTTTTCGAAAGCAGAAATACCACCTACCACACAGAGCAAGCAGATCATTTACGATGCGCTGTATGAGCAGGAATTCAAGGAGGCCCGGCGCGTAGCCATTCGCAACGCTGCAGAGCATATGAACTACTGCCCGATTTGTAAGCGGCTTGTTTGTAACCAATGCTTCCTGATCTGCGATGATTTGGAT
>JAZNLC010000144.1:0-3144 GCA_045578895.1 Faecousia sp.
GTAAAATCTACGAAATGGTGAATTGCATTGTTCATGGCATTCGTGTATAATGACTCTATGATTGTGGTTTTTGAATGGACCCCAACAAAGCAGCGGAAGGCCCGGCCTTCCCGAAAGGAGACAAAACAACCATGTACACAGCAAACGCCATTCGTAACATTTGCCTGCTGGGCCATAGCGGCAGCGGTAAGTCCGCCCTGGCAGAAAGCCTGCTCTATATGACCGGTGTCATTGACCGTATCGGCAGAAACGCTGACGGCAATACCGTTTGTGACTATGATCCTGAAGAGATCCGCCGCAACATCTCTATCTCTTCTTCTTTGGTTCCCCTGGAATACAAGAGCATCAAGATCAATGTGCTGGATACTCCCGGTGCGTTCGATTTCTCCGGTGCCGTGATGGAAGCTCTGCGTGCCGCTGACGCAGCCATTATTGTCTGCTCTGCTAAGGACGGTATCACTGTTGGCTTCGAAAAGGCATGGAAGTACTGTGAAGAGCGGAATATGCCCCGTTTTGTGTATATCTCCAAGGTCGACGAAGATAACTCCGACTACAATGCCACCTTTGAGGCACTGCGTGAGAAGTACGGCAACAAGATCGCACCTGTCGTTGTTCCCATTTGGAATGCTTCCCACAAGGTTACCGGCATCATTGATGTGCTGAATAAGCGTGCATTCGAAATGCAGAATCTCAAGCGCGTCGAGATCGCTGTGCCTGAGGACAAGGAATCTGTTATCGAAGAATTCAACGACGCACTGAAGGAATCCGTTGCTGAGACCAGCGAAGAACTGATGGACAAGTTCTTCGGCGGTGAAGACTTTACTTACGCCGAAATGATCAAGGGCATGCACCAGGGCGTTATGGATTGCAGCCTGTTCCCCGTACTGTGCGGTTCCGGCTATACCTGCCTGGGCAGCCTGATGCTCATGGACCATATCTGCGACCTGCTGCCCAACCCCGTGGAAGGCAACTACCACAAGGCTACCACTGCTGACGGCAAGGTCGAGGAGTTCGTGGTTTCTCCCGGCGGTGTTCCCTCCGCTTTCGTATTCAAGACCGTTTCCGACCAGTACGGCAAGTATTCTTATATCAAGGTCCTGTCCGGTGAGATCACTTCCGATACCACTCTGGTCAATGCCCGTACCGGCGAGACTGAAAAGCTGGGCCGTCTGTACTCCATGTGCGGCAAGAAGGCTACCGAAGTCAAGGCTCTGACCTGCGGCGATATCGGTGCCATCGGCAAGATGGATAAGGTCAAGACCGGCGATACCCTGTGTGATCCCCGTAAGGTGGTCAGCCTGAAGGGCATCCCCTATGCCGCTCCCTGCTATTCCATGGCTATCGCACCCAAGGTCAAGGGTCAGGAAGAAAAGGTCGGTACCGGTCTGAACCGTCTGAATGAAGAAGATCCTTCCTTCACTCTGGTCAACAACGCTGAGACCAAGCAGCTGGTTCTGTCCGGCGCAGGTGATCAGCAGCTGGATGTGCTGGTTTCCAAGCTGAAGACCCGCTTCGGTGTGGATGCTGTTCTGAGCCCCGCTAAGGTTGCCTACCGTGAAAAGATCAAGAAGACCGTCCAGGCACATGGCCGTCATAAGAAGCAGACCGGCGGCAGCGGCCAGTTCGGTGATGTTTGGGTTCGCTTCGAGCCTCAGGAGGAGCAGGATGAGCTGATCTTTGCTGAGGAAGTCTTCGGCGGCTCCGTTCCCAGAAACTTCTACCCCGCGGTTGAAAAGGGTATCCAGGAAGCAGTTCAGAAGGGCCCCCTGGCCGGCTATCCCATGGTTGGCCTGAAGGCTGTTCTGTACGATGGCTCCTACCACCCCGTTGACTCCAACGAAATGGCATTTAAGCTGGCCGCAATCCTGGCCTTCAAGGAAGCTATGCCCAATGCCAACCCCACCCTGCTGGAGCCCATCGGTTCTCTGGCCGTCTCCGTCCCCGAGGATTATGTCGGTGATGTTATGGGCGACCTGAGCAAGCGCCGCGGCCGTCCCATGGGCATGAACCCCGACAGCGATGGCAACACCGTCATCGAGGCCGAAGTTCCCATGGCTGAGATGAGCAGCTACGCAATTGATCTGCGTGCCATGACCCAGGCCCGTGGCAGCTTTACTCTGAGCTTCGAGCGTTATGAGGAAGTCCCCAAGGCTAACCAGGCTAAGATCATTGCCGAAGCCAAGAACGACGAGGACTAATCTGTTAATTGAAAATGCCGCCTCTTCGGAGGCGGCATTTTTGTGTGCGCAAATCCGCATTGCATGACCGGCTGTTTTGTGTTACAATGATAAAAACAAGGAGGGTGCGTATGTTACCGGAAGCATTTTTAAATCGAATACAGCAGCAGCTGGGACAAGAGTACCCGGATTTTCTGCGCAGCCTGGAGCGGCCCAGAGCGGTGGCGCTGAGATTTAACCCTTTAAAAGGAGATCAACCGCAGCTTCCCTTCGTGATGGAGCCGGTTCCCTGGGAACCACAGGGGTATTATTACGAACCGGAGAGTCGTCCCGGTCTGCACCCATACCATGAAGCCGGCGTATATTATTTGCAGGAGGCCAGTGCGATGGCACCGGTGGTGTTGCTGGATCCTCAGCCGGGAGAGTGGGTATGTGACCTTTGTGCCGCTCCGGGCGGAAAAACAACACAGATCGCCGGCAGAATGGCAGGGGAAGGATTGCTCCTATGCAACGAGATCAACTCCAAGCGGGCGAAGATCCTCAGCAGAAATATTGAAAGAATGGGCGTAAGCAACGCGCTGGTAACCAATGAACACCCGGAAAAACTGGCTGGGCGGCTGGCAGGCTGCTTTGACCGGGTGCTGATCGATGCCCCCTGCTCCGGCGAAGGAATGTTCCGCAAGGAGGAGGCTGCCGTGACGGATTGGAGCGAGGAAACGGTTGCTATGTGCGCTCGCAGGCAGAAAGAGATTCTCCAAAGCGGCGCTGCACTGGTGCGGCCCGGCGGACGGCTGGTGTACTCCACATGTACCTTTGCACCCCAGGAAAATGAGCAGGCTATCAAGGAATTTTTGGCAGAACATCCGGATTTTGAACCGGATGCTGTAGAAGCACCCTGGTTTGTGCCGGGAGAAAACGGAAGTTTCCGGATGTGGCCTCATAAGCTGCTGGGAGAAGGGCACTTTGC
>JAZNLC010000145.1:0-2498 GCA_045578895.1 Faecousia sp.
TGCCACGGCACTACTCCAATCAGCTGAGATTCGCCTAGAGAATCAACGATAAATCACGTTGCACACCCAAATTACTACAATTTTACAACATTTTTGAGTTCCGATATGATATGAGAAAGTCAAAAGCAGTCCCGATGAGGCACGAAAAATGCCTTTTTCGGGACTGCTTTTTGTTAGTCTGCCATTTCGTCCAAAACGTGTTCTTCCGGTAGACAAACATATTTTGCTGTATGTAATTATAGTGCTCAACTGGCTTAATGATGGGCTATATGTCACGCTTTTGACGAAAAAAGTGGTTGCAGCGCAACCACTTTTTCTGATAGATGGGCATTGGGAATACAAACACCTTACCTGTCAAAATTCTTCAAGTAAAAGCGTGACAAATGTACTTGATAAAAGGCTTGTGCGGAATGATTATCTGTGAATGTACATCCGAGTCATATCAGGTTCGCCGTCACCCTGTACCATGCACAGGAATTCCCAGCCGTACCGCTCATAGAAGCTAACATGGTCAGTCACCAGAAAGGCAGGAGAGATACCTTTGGCGCGTAGATCTTCGACTGCCATATACTCGGCAATTATTTCACTCATACAATTCAGGGCGGCGTAAGGATGGGTAGAAGTGGGCGGAACGCTTATTTCCGAGGGTTCGAAACGAGGCGATCAGATCTTCGTCAATCTCACAGACCAGGAGGAATGCCTTGTCATCAAAGCAGGCGGAAACGACTTCTCCTCTGGGACCGGTGACCAGACATCCGCCGCCGAAGCTCGTATTATCCCATAAATTACAGCAAGCCATGTAAATGCGGTTGTCATAGCTTCTGGCCGGGATATATTTGCTCCAGATTTTTTCTCTGTTACCGGAGATGCGCGGCACCGCATGGGGTGCGAAAACCACCTCAGCCCCCCTTAAGGCCAGAGTTTGGGTGATTTCCGGATAATGGGTCTCCACACACAGCTGAATGCCGATTCTGGTTCCATTGGTCAGGGAAAGGATCTTCAATTCCTTTCCGGGAGAAAAGACTGTCTTTTCCCGTTGACCCAAATGGGTTTTGCGGTAGTAGTCCCGGGTACCATCTTTTCGGAAAAGACCGTGGGTAATATAAAAAGAATCATCTGATTTTTCCATAAATCCTACCAGAATGTCGATGGCATTTTCCGTGGCGATTTTGGATACCTGCTGCAAAGCGGGAGCGTTTAACGAAATTGCGTTGCATACAGCTTTGTCAGGACGATATCCTGTGAGATAACATTCCGGGAAGCAAATTACTGAGCATCCTCTTTGTGCTGCTTCGCTTGCATATTTTTGCGTTATTTCCAGGTTGTTCGACAAATTTTCATGGGCGCATTCCTGGACAACAGCGATTTTGATCATACTTCATTCCTCCCAGGGAAAAACCAGCTTATTTTTTCCTGAAGATCTGCGTGCCTCAGATATACGATATTAAACTCCCGGACAATGTGTTCTCCTCTGATTGTAAACTTTGCAATGTTAGGATCACTGTCTGCCAATACTTCGTATACGAACGAAACGCCAAATCCTTTTTTTACCAGATCAAGAATCACAGGGAAGCTGGAGATACAGATCTGCCGCTTAAACCGGTCAAGGGATTCGTTGTAACCCTGCAACTTCTGCTCCAGGATTGCCCGGGTACCGGAGCCCGCTTCCCGGTGAATGATGGATTCCTGAAACAGCTCTTCCAATGAAACCTCTTTTCCGGCAAATGGATGATTTTGCGGACAGATACCCACAAAGGGCTCCTTGCGAAAAAGCTGGCTGTCAAACAGGGAACGGTCAAAATAGCCTTCGATCACCGCGAAATCCAGCTGATTCTCGTCCAGCATTTTCAGCAAATGCTCTGTGTTATCCACAACCAGTGACAATGCATGATCTTCCTTGTTTAGGTACCGCCGGATATCCTCTTTCAGTACATAATCACCGATTGTTTTTGTGGCACCGATCTTCAACTCCCGGACTGTGCTGCTGAGTTTATCACGCAAATGCTGATCCTGCAAGCGTATGGCGCGGGCGTACTGCTCCAAAGTGATGGCATCTTCTGTTTTCTGTAACCGGGAATTCTGGTATGTAAACAGTTTGCATCCGTATTTGCGCTCCAGAAAGTGGATCTGCTGGGTGACAGCTGGCTGTGTAATGCCAAGCGCGTCCGCGGTTTTTCGATAATTCATTAACTGGCACAAAAGCAAAAATGTGTCCACTCGATGGTCCAACATAAAATCCCTCCGCGATAAGATTTCGTAATTGATTCATAAGCGTTCTTTAAGTTGATTTTATCACGAATGCTATGCTATAATCAAGTAGAAATCGATATAAAAAGCACGAAATATTACTTTTTATTGAAGAAAGATAGAAACAACGGAGGTAAAACCATGAGCGAAAACAAGAACACCATCAAGTGGGGTAAGTCTCTGGCAATTATCCTGTGCATCGTGGTCGGTGTACTGGCAAACGAGACCACTACCCTGCAGAAGGCCTGGTT
>JAZNLC010000146.1:0-7327 GCA_045578895.1 Faecousia sp.
CTGCTGGCCGCCGGGATCGGCACCACGGTTTTTGCCCTGCGTACCCACACCGGTATTTCGGAAACCCTGCAGCAGGCATCCGAAGCTGCGCTGAGAGGCAAGTGGACAGAAGCGAACAACTACGCCCTGGAGGCGAAAAGCAAATGGGAGGCCTGCCGGAAAATCACAGCCTCCATTGCGGATCACGAACCCATGGAAGAGATCGATGGTCTGTTTTCCCAAATGGAAATATATCTGCTGACCCGGCAGCAGATCCCCTTCACAGCCTGCTGCGTATCCCTGGGTGTTCTGACTGAAGCCATCGGAGAGGCCCATGCGGTCAACTGGTGGAGTTTGCTGTAACGGTACCGAAGGCCAGATCGGATATCCCGTCTGCTAAGGCCCGCACCGCGACCAGCGCCTGCTCGAGAGTATCCCCTGCGGCACCTACTTCGATCAGCAGCGCTCCGGCAGAAAGATCCTGGTTAAAACGCTCAGTGCGAAAACTGATGGGCCGGCAAATGCCCGGATAGCGCTTTTCCAGCTGGGCATGGAGTTTTGCCGCCAATGCCATATTTTGCTGCCAATCCGGGTGGATCCTGCCGCCGGCATCGGAACCCACCACCAGCATTAACTGGGAGGAAGGCGCTCCGTTGACCAGCGCCGCCGTACACAGCTGCTGCGCGGCTGTTTCCCCTGCCGCGTCCCGGTGCAGATCCACAACCAGGCTGATGGACGGATACTGCGCCAGCCACTGCTTTACCGTTTCCCGGGAGCGGATGTAGGCATCGTTATAGAGGGGATGGTCATGAAGGGTGGTATCGTGGATCACGGCTATCCCTTTTTCTTCCAGGGCTGCCTTCAGTGTTTCCCCCACCCGGATCATGTTGTACCCGGTATCCAAGGTGCGGTAGGCACCGGAGGGCTCGTAGAAGTCCCGGGTTGTGCGGGTATAGCTTTCCGTGGCGTGGCTGTGGAGGATCAGTACCTGCGGCTCCCCTTGGGTCAGGTCCCAGGTCAGCTCCGTCAGCAGCAGCGCGGGGATATCCACTGCATAGTCGGCAGCATTGGTGAGCTGTATCAGTGCCGCGTCCTCCACAGAAAAGGAGATAGCCGGATCTTCCCATGGAACGGTGGTGGGGGGCTGAGTCTGCGCTTCGGGGGGCTGCGTCGGCTCCGTGACCACCGGCTTAACCACCCTGCCGGTTTCCAGATAGACCAGCAGCGACGCGGCTGACGGGTTGGCAAGAATTTTGCTGATGGGCAACACCAAATGTTTTATCAGATACGCAGTCATCACACAGGCCAGCACCGCTGCCAGCAACTGAATCACCTTTTGCTTCCGGTCCACCGCTTTTGCTCCTTTGTAAGAAAAATAAATTGTGCGGCGCATTGCGCCGCACATTCTGTTTCTTTATTCCGGCCGTTTCCATTTTGGCCTTGTACGCAGCTCCATCCGCAAATTTTGGAAAAAGCTTTGAAGCAATTGGGTGCACTCCGCTTCCCGAACACCCTTTTCCACGGTAGGATGATGGTTAAACTTCATGGAAAACAGGTCGCACACGGAGCCACAGGCACCGCATTTGGCATCACCGGCACCGTATACGACCCGTGGAATCCTGGCGTTGATAATGGCACCGGCACACATGGGGCATGGCTCCAGCGTTACATAGAGCGTGCACTCCCACAACCGCCAGCCGCCCAAATTCCGGCAGGCATCGGCAATGGCTTCGATCTCGCCGTGGCCCAAAGCGGTTTTTGCCGTTTCCCGACGGTTTCTGCCCCGGCCCACGATCTCATCACCACGGACGATCACGCAGCCAACGGGCACTTCGCCCTCAGCTGCCGCTTCTTTTGCCAGCGCAATGGCCGCATCCATAAATACACTGTCTTCCATCGGGTATCACCTCTTGATTCCATGATACCTTACAAGGGTGCTGCGCGTCAAGACTTTGTCCACACCATACCATATCAAAAGCGAAAAAATAAGGGAACGGTGGACGGCGTTTAGAAAAAATTAAATATTTTAGGGGCAGACTTTTTCTAATAAGTGTGTTATACTAGACAAAGGTATATCTCAAAATTGTTTTTGAAAGGAGTCGATTCCTTTGAAATATTGGCGTGGCTATCTGACTGCTGCGATCTTCGGGTTTTTCACCTGGGCTTTGACCGAATTTGCCAAAGCCCATACGGCACTGATCGACATGGTGTATCCTTATGTCACGAGAATGCTGCAAACATTGCTGGCGGAGTGGAGCAGCGAAGTGACCTTCTGTCTGTGGCAGCTTTTTGCCATTGCTTTGGTGGTTGGCGTTTTGACCACAGTGGTGCTGGCTATCGTCCTGCGTTGGAATCCCATTCAGTTGATCGGTTGGTACACGGCTGCTGCCAGCCTGCTGTTCTTTTTGCATACTGCCCTGTACGGCCTTAACGGTTATGCCGGGCCGATCTCCAGCGACATCCACCTGCAAGTTACGGAATATTCTTTAAGCGAGCTGGAAGAGGCAACGGTATATTACCGTGACCAGGCCAACGCGCTGGCATCCAAAATCAACCGGGATGCCAACGGAGATCCCCTTTACCCGGAATTCAGTGAGCTGGCTGCGCAGGCAGAAGCAGGCTTTGACGCTTTGGTCTACGAAAGCAACTATCCCATCTTTGCCGGTACCACGCTGCCTGTCAAGGAGCTGGGCTGGGCGGATATGTACTCCTCTATGGGGATCACCGGTTTTACCATGGCATTGACCGGCGAAGCAGCTGTCAATCCCCAGATCCCCGCGGTCAGCCTGCCCTTTACCATGTGCCACGAAATGGCTCACCGGATGTGCATTGCCACCGAAAGCGATGCCAACATGGCCGCGTTTTTGGCATGCCGCAGCAATCCCGGCATCGAGTATCAGTATTCCGCCTACTTCATGGCTTACCGCTATTGCTATAACGCCTTGGCCGGCCTGGGAACGGTGGAATCCCAGAGCGCCGTGCAGCGGGTCAAAGACGGGATCAATGAAGATCTGTACCGGGATCTGGCTGCCTACAGCAGCTTCTTCGCGGAAAAGAAAGATGACAACGCCACAAAAGTGGCAGATACGGTCAATGACACTTACATCAAGGCCCAGGGTGATGAACGGGGGATTGCCTCTTACGGCGCTGTTTGCGATATGCTGGTCAGTTGGCATATTCAAACCATCGTTCTGCCCACCAAGGTCGAGGAAGAGGTGGAATTCGATCCCTATGATGAAAGCCAGGTAGATCTCTCCGGCATCGTAAACGCGCCGGTGAAGGAAACGGAACCCACTGAGGAGCCTGCTGAATAATATGGAAATGCTGAAAACATTACAGGAAGGACTTCCTGCTTTGGGCCTTTCTCTCCCGGAAAGCATCCAAAACACCCTGTGCGATTTCGGCCGGGGTGTGGTCCGGAAGAACGAAGTCATGAACCTTACCGCTATTACGGAGCCTTCTCAGGTGGCAAAGCTGCACCTGCTGGACAGTCTGACGCTATTGACACTGGCGGATCTGAAAGGTAAAAAGCTCATTGATGTGGGCTGCGGTGCCGGCTTTCCCGGTGTTCCCGTGAAAATTGCCTGCCCGGAAGTAAAACTGACCTTGCTGGACAGTCTTGCCAAGCGGATGCACTGGCTGGAAACATTCCTGCCCCAGTTGGACATCGAGGCGGAATTCGTTACCGCCCGGGCGGAAGAAGCCATCGTTTCCCGCCGGGAGCAGTATGATTTTGCCACCAGCAGAGCGGTAGCGAGGCTGAACATTCTGTTGGAGCTGACGGCGCCTTATGTCAAGGTGGGCGGTGCGGTTTTGGCAATGAAGGGCACTGCGGCAAAGGAAGAACTGGAAGAAGCAAAAAACGCCATCCGTAAATTGGGATTAAAGGTAGAAAAGGTGCAGGAATTTCCCGTGGATGACACGGCGCATACGGTGATCGTTTTGCGCAAGATCGCGCACACCCCGCCCCAGTATCCCCGGCGCTATGCCAAGATTAAGCAGGCACCGCTGTAAAAGATCTTCCGCGGCAGCTATTTTGCAAAGAAAAAGCAGACACGAAGTGTCTGCTTTTTTTGATTACAATCAGAAGCCCAAAAGAGGGATCGCCTTGAACCCTGTTGCATTTATAGTTATTTCTTTGCTTTTTTGTCCTGCAAGTACCAGGGCAGGTAGGCTACCACATACAGCGCGGTAATAACTGCTGCCATGATCAGCGTCCGCAGGAAGAAGTTGGGAGGCAGGATGTCCAGCACAGAAGGCGCTGCTTCCGGCCTTGCCAGGAACAGATAGTTGGCTCCGGGGACCATGGTGTTGACAAAATAGGCAATCACCGCGAAAATGGCCAGCGCCACATAGGACTTGACTGCGGACTTGACGGTGGGGCGCATGCCATGGATGAAGATCATATAGAAGATCGCGACATAACCCAGGGTATGCTCTGCCCAAAACTGATAGTAGCGGAACCGGGTAGGGCCGGTATAGGTCAGCGGTGTGGGGGTCAGCAGAGCGAAAACAGAGCCGCACAGCAGCCAGAAATAGGAAATATCAAAGAGGGTTTGATTCTTGCCGATGACCATGTAGCTGCAGAAGATAGCCGCCCAACCGCAAACGGCAAAAGGCAGATTCTCCGCGGCACTGGTCTGCAATGCATCCACGCCTACCAGCCGCCAGTAATAGGCCATCTCGGAAATGATCAGCGCAAAGGCCAGCGCATAGCGGATCGTTTCTTCTTTTTTGCACTGACGGATCTGATCCCGGAACCGGCGGATCAAAAGAATTACACCGATCATCAGCAGGATGGGAGCAATGTGGGACAGACCGAACAGAGAAAACTCCACCTGGTCGCCCTGCCCGAAGAAATAAGCGAAAAAAGCCTTCATAAGACACCTCTTTTTCTTTATTTACAGAAGTCTATTCAGAATTATACAGGCTTTTGATAGAAAGCGCAAGCATTGGTTTCGCAGGAGAATAAACAAAGGCAGTTTCCACCGGCACGCTCGCGCGTTGAAACCGAAGGGTGATGTCACATCCGTGAAGACTTTGATTGCCACCTCAACAAACCGCATGTGCCTGAAGATGACCTCGTTTCAGATCGTTCCCTTTGGAAGTCTGCTATACTTTAAAGAGAACATAGTAAATAATCCAGATCGGAATGTTAATAACCATGGCCACAGCGTATTTCACGCCGTCCGCAGTGTCTCCACGCTTCCATACCCACTGTTTGATCTTGTACCCCACAAAGGTGACAAATGAGAAAACAATCAGACAGGCTATGCCGATCAGCCAATTTACCAAATCAAATCCGTTCGTACGGAAGGAAATAAAGGTCATAAACGGCAGCACAAGTGTAGGGTAGAAAAAGTAAGAGAGCAAAAGGGATACAATGTTGTAATATTCAAATACTTTATCGATTTTTCCAATCGCTCGGCCCGCTATCTTATTGACAAATTCGCCAAAGAACAGCGCGACAATCTCAGCCAGGGAAATGGCCACAAGAAAAAGAAAGGCTGCCCCGTAAGAATCGGGGTTCACAAACACCTGCGGGCATGCCACACTCAACGCAGCCAGTGCAACAAATCCACCCAAAAACGCAGCAGCAAAACTGCTGACGGATTGGGTTAGAAAATAACCTGCCACAATAACCGGAATCAGACTGACCAGTTTTTTCAGGAGGATTCCACCCAATTGCTGTAACGTTGCCAACAGCGTCACGGTATCCAAGTTTCCGGTGACGGTACCTATAGAAGCCAACGCCAAAGAAAAATCCGGCAAGGTGATGGTGAATATGTCAGGGGGGATCTTTCCCAGAACAACAGAAGAAAACAGGGTAATCAGCATGGTATACACCAGCTTAACAAGAAAATGGATCTTGGCATCCGCTGCTTTTGTGGTACATCCCATATGTAAAAACAGGCCGGTAATAAAGGAAAAAATGATCGTCCGCAAGTAATTCTCAGGATTTACAAAAAAAGAGGAAATATCAAAATCGCCGCCGGACATAGCAAAAGATATGATCGTATCAAATGCCGAGCCGGGAAACAGCAGGGATATATTAGTTAGAACAATATCCACATTTCCCAGCGACCGGTAATGAAACAGCAGAAAGATAATTACAAAACAAATAAACAGGATATTTTTTGTGGATCCAAAGTACCGCTTGATTTTGGGAAACGAAGGGATTTTGTCCAATGGATTGGGCACGAGCCCGGAAACAGTCTCCATGACACCACGAATCGGATCTGCAATCGGCTTGAATATCCCCAAAAACAGATTTGCCGCAAAGGTAACCAAAATCAATGCCAAGATTACAGGTAACATGAATAAAGAAGTTCCTATTGCATACAGAAAAATCGTAGAAAAATCCTCCATATCTCTATCTCCTAACCCTTTGTATTTTCCAAAATACTGTGACCATATTAGTAAATTATTTTTCCAATGTCAAGTGAGGGGCTTCGTGTTCTGCTAAAACATGTTGGCTGCCGAATATCCAAAACAAACAATCCGAACACATATCCATGCAGCATACCACCGGCATGACCCGCGATTTGTCAAAGATGGTTTCCTGCGTCGCAGCACACCCAAAAGCGGCTTCCCTTGTACAAGAGAAGTACCCTATCTGAAAAAAAACGAGTGTCCACAACGGTCAAAACCGTTATGAACACCCGATATGGTGCGGATGACAGGACACGATTTGCATTTTTGCCCTCGGCAGAAAAATATGGTAGCCACCGGTTTTTGAACTGGTGGCAGCAAGTGTCCACCGGACACTTGCATTTCGATGGGTTCGAGTCCTGTCCTTCTTAACGGAAATACAAAAGAGGAAGCACAAGGCTTCCTCTTTTGTATTTGGTGCGGATGACAGGACTCGAACCTGCACGCTTTCGC
The DNA here is from genome assembly GCA_045578895.1 of Faecousia sp. Classification (GTDB taxonomy): domain Bacteria; phylum Bacillota; class Clostridia; order Oscillospirales; family Oscillospiraceae; genus Faecousia. The sequence continues at coordinate 6,865 of JAZNLC010000146.1, forward strand.
AGAGGAACCTAAGGGTGATGTCACCACAGTGAAGGGCTTCTATTTGATAGATTCCCCTAACAGCTCACGCGCTTTCCAGGAGTTTACCGTCCTTCATGCGGATGGCGATGTCGGCGGCTTCGGCAACTGCCGGGTCGTGGGTGACGATGATGACGCAGCGGTTTTCCTCGTGGGCAAGCTGCTGCAGGATTTTCACGATGTTTTGGCTGTTCTCGCTGTCCAGGTTGCCGGTGGGCTCGTCCGCCAGGACGATCTCATTGCCGGATACCAGGGTACGGGCAATGGCAACACGCTGCTGCTCACCGCCGGAGAGCATATTGGGCATCCGCTTGAACTGATCCTCCGTCAAGCCGACCTTCAAAAGCATCTCTTTGGCAAGCAGCTTTGCCTTCTTCCGGGAGAAGCGGCGGATGTACAAAGGATATGCCGCATTCTCCAACACCGTCAAATGATAGAAAAGGTT
>JAZNLC010000147.1:0-7750 GCA_045578895.1 Faecousia sp.
ATGCCACCACCGCCTCTACAGCGGATATTAAGAACGTCGTGTCGCAGCTCGATACGCTGATGGCACCCAACGGCGTGCTGCTATATCTGGATGAGATCCAGTCCTTTAATAAAAAGCAGCAGCAGTTGTTACTGGAATATATTGAAAACGGCAAGATCACCCTCATTGCTTCCACTACGGAAAATCCCTATTTCTACGTTTTCAATGCGATTCTCAGCCGTTCCACCGTTTTTGAATTTAAACAGATCTCTGCCGCGGCCGCTTTGCAGGCTGTGAAGCGTGCGGTCAGTTTCCTGGAAGAACGGACAGCTCTGAAAGCGGAAGCGGAGCCGGGCGCACTGGAATACATTGCCGGTGCCTGCGGCGGTGATATCCGAAAGGCCATGAATGCGGTAGAGGTGCTGTTCTCTGCCGGACAGCCGGTTGGGGATGTGCTGCCCTTGACATTGGCAGATGCCAAAGCCGTGACCCAAAAGAGCGCCCTGAGGGCGGACCGTGACGGCGACAACTACTACGATCTGCTTTCCGCACTGCAAAAATCTATTCGCGGTTCCGACCCGGATGCGGCGGTCCATTATCTCGCCCGGCTTCTGGAAGCAGGGCAGATGCAATCCGCTTGCCGACGATTGATGGTGATCGCGGCGGAGGATGTAGGGCTTGCGTATCCGATGATCATCCCTATTGTGAATGCTTGTGTAGAAATGGCTTTGAAGCTGGGCATGCCGGAAGCCAGGATCGCTTTGGGTGACGCGGCTGTACTGATGGCCACTTCTCCAAAGTCTAACACCGGCCATGTGGCATTGGACGCGGCATTGGAGGACGTGCGCAAGGGCAAAGGCGGCGACTTCCCACGGCATTTGCAGAATGTCCATGCCGATACCTACACCATGGAGCGGGAACAGGGATATCTGTACCCCCATAGTTTTCCCGGCAACTGGGTGAAACAACAGTATCTTCCGGATGAATTGGTGGGTACCCGCTATTATGAGTATGGCACAAACAAACTGGAGCAGGCAGCAAAGCAGTATTGGGAATCCATCAAGAAGGAGTAATTGACAATGGATGTGCGGCTGAATGATATTCTGATTATGAAAAAAGCGCACCCCTGCGGCAGTAAGGAATGGTTAGTCTTGCGCACCGGCGCAGATTTTCGCCTGCGGTGCTGCGGCTGCGGCCACGAAGTGATGCAGCCACGGTTCAAATTTGAAAAAAACATAAAACAGATTCTGCGTAAGGAATCATCGACAGAATCAAGCGGCGGCTGAGCGAATCAGCTGCCGCTTTTTTGCGTCCCGGGTGTAGTTTGGGTGAAGGGGAAAGGGGTTGGCCGATTCCTGGGAGGAAGCGCACACAAGGAAGCGACCGACTTTTCCGTGGGTCATGACTATACTGTGGGTACAACCTTTGTGAGGGGGGGACCTATGAGAAACTACCTGTCTGTTGTGATCGGGCTGAATGTGCTGGTACATTGGATGCTTATGCTGGGTGTAAACAGGCTGTCCGGGTATCCACAGCGCAGTGCAAGATACTTGCTTGCCGCACTGATCGGGGGTGTCCACAGCGGCCTCTGTCTGCTGCAGCACTTTGCTTTTTTAAGCAATCTTTTGTGGCGCTGCATATTTCTGTGCTTGACGGGGGCGGTTGCCTACGGGACAGACAGAAGCGGGATTAGACGCACAATGCTTTTTATGCTGCTCAGTATGGCTTTCAGCGGTGTGGCGGCGGGAGCGGCGAACGGAGGGGCCTGGTCTGCTGTCAGCGGCGGAGTCATTTTTTGCGTTGCCGGATACTTTGGCATGGACGCACTTGCCGACCGCCGGGAATATGTGGAAGTAGAACTGCAGAAAGACGGAAAACGGGAAACACTCATGGCGTTGCGTGATACAGGAAACACCTTGCGGGATCCCGTCAGCGGACAAAGTGTGTTGGTCGCGGATGCAAAGAGTGCGGAAGTGTTATTGGGGCTTTCTAAACAGCAGCTTCGCTGCCCGGTAGAAACTGTGGCATCCGGCACGGTACAGGGACTGCGGCTGATTCCTTATCGGGCAGTAGGACAATCCTGCGGGATGCTGGTGGCGATCCGGTTGGAGCAGGTGCGTATCGGTAGTTGGCAGGGGAGTGCGGTGGTAGCATTCGCCCCGGAAGGGCTTGGGGAGAACCTTACATATCGGGCACTGACAGGAGGTATGCTATGATTCGGTGTTTGTTGGAAAAACTGAGAACATTGGCAGCGGGTGAAGAGGGAAGTATCCACTATATCGGTGGTACCGATGTGCTCCCTCCGCCGTTGCGGGGAGAGGAGGAACTGGAAGCATTGGAAGCTTTGGAACGGGGCAGCGAAACAGCAAAACAGCATCTTATTGAGCGGAATTTAAGGCTTGTGGTATTTATCGCCCGGCGATTTGAAAATACCGGTGTAAATTTGGAGGACCTGATCTCTATCGGCACCATCGGCCTGATCAAAGCCATCGGCACATATCGCCGGGACAAGAATATTAAATTGGCTACTTATGCCTCCAGATGTATCGAAAACGAAATACTGATGCATATCCGAAAGATAGCCGGGCAGAAGGCAGAGGTTTCTTTGGACGAGCCGATCAATATGGATTACGACGGTAATGAACTGCTCCTTTCGGATATTCTTGGGACAGATGAAGATATGATCCTTAAACCTATGGAAGACGATGTAGATCTGCGCCTTCTGCGGCAGGCGGTAAGGGAACTTCCTCCCAGAGAGCGGGAAATTGTAGTGATGCGTTTTGGCCTGGAGGGACACCAGGAACTGACGCAAAAGGAAGTGGCACAAAAAATGGGTATTTCCCAATCCTATATTTCCAGGCTGGAAAAGAGAATTATGCAGCGGTTGAAGAAGGAATTGATCCGGCAAACCAGCTGTGCATAGAATAAATATTTGCGGATGATAAAATAATCCTTGCTTTATTTTGAACCTGTGCTATAATCGGTACAGTTTTATATCGATAAAAAATTGTATCGAATGGGAAAGGGTGGAAGGTACAGCAATGGATCGTAAAGAAATATCAAAATCCGTATTAAAGCGTTTGCCGGGTTATGTGACTTATCTGCGCAGCATGCCCCGGGAGGGTTCCCCCTATATTTCAGCCACTGCGTTGGCAAATGCGCTGGGCATGGGTGAGGTGCAGGTAAGAAAAGATCTTGCGATGGTTTCCGACGGCGGCAGACCGAAGATCGGCTATCTGCGGGAAAGCCTCATCGAAGATATTGAACAGTTTTTGGGCTATGACAATACCACCGATGCGGTGCTCATCGGTGCAGGTAAGCTGGGCCAGGCGCTGCTTGGCTACAGCGGTTTTGAAGCCTACGGCTTGAACATCCTGGCGGCCTTTGATACAAACCCAATGGCAGAATCAACTGATGATGGAAAGCCGATCTACCACATCTCACAACTGGAAGGCTTCTGCCGTACCAATAAGATTTTGATGGGTATTATCACGGTTCCGGCCAGTCAGGCGCAAGAAGTCTGCGACAAGCTGATCGCCTGCGGCATAAAAGCTGTTTGGAACTTTGCCAATACGCATTTGGAAGTACCGGAGCATATTTTGGTGCAAAATGAGAATATGGCTACATCCCTCGCGGTGCTCTCTATGCACCTGCAGGCTCATATGAAGGAAAAGAAATAAAGAAACTGCTGCAGACCAAAGGGTTTGCAGCAGCTTTTGTTATTCAACGAGAGATCTGCCTTCCCACTGCGGTGCTTTAGGTACGCACATGAGATCGGCGATGGTAGGGGCAAGATCCAAAATACTCACATTCTCCAACACCTTACCGGGTGTGAAATCTTTGCCCAGGAAGAACTGCGGGATCGTCATATCCTCGGGCATATCGCTTCCGTGTCCCCGGTCGTGACCACCGTGGTCAGCGGTGACAATAACGGTGTATTCGTCACCGCAGGTTTCCACGACCCGCTTCACATTGTCCAACGCGATGGAAATGGTATTTAAGTATTCCGGTGTCATCCAGCCGTGGTCATGGCCGCCCTTTTCATCGGTTTCCACCATGTAGAGGAAAACAAAATCCGGGTGACTCTCGGCAATGCGTTCCAATGCCATATCTGTCAGAGCAGTATCGGAGGAGCTTTCCGTATAGGCATTGATGTATCCGGAGAATTTTAAAGACCCGGGCCGCGCAATATCCCGCAACGGCTCCCATCCGTAATACATGGCACTGACACCACCTGCCATTGCGATCTGCTCGAAAAGACCGTTCAACGGCCGCACCATGGGTGTGTAGATGTTGGTGCTGATGCCGTGGCGCTCGGCCGGGACACTGTGGAACATGGACATATGGCAGGGCAGGGTGACGGACGGGAAAACAGTGCGGCCGCTTAATGTGTAGGAACTGAATTCCATCAGTTTTTTGGCAAAGGGATTACCACAGTTCAAAAAACCGTCAGGACGCATACCGTCAATGGAGATCAAAATTACTTTTTTCACGAGAACCACCTTTTGTAAAAAGTCCCGCAGCCGGTATGGCGCGGGACTTTGATATTACTTACCGGGCTTAAAGCTGTCTTTCAGGCTGACGCTGCGGTTAAAGACCAGGTGCTCGGGAGAGGAATCCTTGCTGTCGGGGCAGAAATAGCCCATACGCATAAACTGGAAAGCATCGCCGGTCTTGGCATTCTTCAGGAAAGCCTCTGCCTTACAGCCGTTCAATACTTCCAAAGACTTGTTGTTCATGTCAGCAAGCAGTGCGTCGACACTGGAAGTATCGGGAGCGGCAGCGTTGAACAGGTTTTCGTACAAACGAACTTCCGCATCCACAGCGGTGTCAGCATCTACCCAGTGGATGGTAGCGCCCTTGACCTTTCGGCCATCAGCGGGATCACCGCCCCGGGATTCGGGATCGTAGGTGGCCAGGACTTCGGTGATATTGCCGTTCTCGTCGGTGTTATAGCCTGTACACTGGATCAGGTAAGCGCCCTTCAGGCGGCACTCAGGTCCGTTGGGGAACAGGCGCTTGTACTTCGGGACAGGCTCTGCCAGGAAATCGTCAGCTTCGATCCACAGGTTGCGGGAGAAGGAAACTTCCCGGGTGCCATCCTCAGGACGGTTGGGGTTGTTTTCAACGGTGACGGTTTCGGCCTTGCCCTCGGGATAGTTGGTGATGGTCAGTTTGATGGGCTTCAGAACTGCCATAACACGCTGCGCGGTTTCATTCAGATCCTCACGGAGGCAGAAGTCCAGGAAAGCCAGGGGAATGGTGTTGGGGCTCTTGGCAACGCCTACACGCTCACAGAAGTTGCGGATGGAGGCGGGGGTAAAGCCACGGCGGCGCATACCGCACAGAGTGGGCATTCTGGGATCGTCCCAGCCAGTCACATGGCCCTCTTCCACCAGCATGCGCAGATAGCGCTTGCTCAGCACAGTGTGGTCAATGCCCAATCTTGCAAACTCGATCTGACGGGGCTTGTGGGGTACGGAAACATTGTCCACGACCCAGTTGTACAGGGGACGGTGGTTCTCAAACTCCAAAGAGCAGAGACTATGGGTGATACCTTCCAGAGCATCCTGGATGGGATGCGCAAAGTCATACATGGGGTAGATGCACCACTTGTCGCCCTGGCGGTGGTGATGCATGTGGCGGATGCGGTAGATAACGGGGTCACGCATATTGAAGTTACCGGAGGCCAGATCAATCTTGGCTCTCAGGGTATACTTGTTATCTTCAAACTCGCCGGCACGCATCCGGGCAAACAGCTCCAAACTTTCCTCAATGGGGCGGTCACGCCAAGGGGACTGTGCGGGGGTATTCAGGTCACCACGGAATTCCTTAGCCTGCTCAGGAGTCAGCTCGCAGACATAAGCCAAACCCTTCTTGATCAGTTCTACGGCATATTCGTAGTCCTTCTCAAAGTAGTCCGAACCAAAGTAGAACCGGTCGCCCCAGTCAAAGCCAAGCCAATGGATGTCTTCCTTGATGGCTTCTACAAATTCCACGTCCTCTTTGGTGGGGTTTGTGTCGTCCATACGCAGGTTGCACAGACCACCAAACTTCTCAGCAGTACCGAAGTCGATGATCAAGGCCTTGCAGTGACCAATGTGCAGATAGCCGTTGGGTTCCGGCGGAAAACGGGTATGCACAGTCTGTCCGGCAAAGCGGCCATCCGGAGCGATGTCCTCTTCGATAAAGGTATGGATGAAATTCTTGCTCTCCATGATTTCAGCCATGTTCAGCATCCTTTCGTTTTGCAAAATTTGCAAATATTATAACCGATTACTGCTGTTTTTGCAACCAAAAATCAGGAATGTTCTGGATGAAAAACCAAAGTGCGGTTTTCAAAGTGAAAAATACGAAAACAATTTGTGAAAAGTGAAAATTGTTGTTGTCAATTTGCTCTTTATATTATAAAATAGGGGATGATAGAGAGGAGTTGTTTGCCTTGAGTGAAATCAAATATAAACGCATTTTGCTGAAGATCAGTGGGGAAGCCCTTGCAGGAGATGCCCACCGGGGACTGGATTTTACAGTGATCAATTCTGTTTGCCGTGTGATCCGCAAGTGCCGGGATGCCGGTGTACAGATCGGAATTGTTATTGGCGGCGGTAATTTCTGGCGTGGCGTTAAGGACGGTGCGGATAAGATGCAGCGCTCCCACGGCGATGCTATGGGTATGCTGGCAACAGTGATGAATTCCATTGCTGTAGCGGACGCCCTTGAAAAGCATGGCGTGGATGCCCGTGTTCTCAGTGCCGTGGAGATGAACAAGTTCTGCGAGTATTTTACAAGAGACACAGCAGACCGTTACCTCAATGACGGTAAGGTGGTCATTTTTGCTGCCGGTACCGGCAATCCCTATTTCTCTACAGATACCGGCGCAGTGCTCCGTGGTGTGGAGATCGAGGCAGATGCGATCCTGATGGCGAAGTTTGTGGATGGTATTTATTCCGCTGACCCCAATGTGGATCCCACAGCTGTCAAGTTCGACGAGCTGACCTATGATGAGGTGCTGGCACGTCACTTAAAGGCAACAGACACAACGGCGATGACTCTGGCAATGGACAACCATATGACCTTGGTTTGCTTTGCCCTGGCTGACCCGGAAAATATTTACCGCGTTGCATGCGGCGAAAAAATTGGAACAATCGTTAAGGAGTGACAATTATGAGCGTTGATTTTACCGATTACAGCAAGAGAATGGATAAGGCTTTGGACCATCTGGCAGAGGAGTTCGGCGCAGTCCGGGCAGGCCGTGCCAATGCAAAGGTTCTGGACCGGATCACTGTTGAATATTATGGCAGTGAGACACCCTTAAACGGTGTTGCCACCATTTCCACTCCCGATGCACGCACCCTGGTGATCCAGCCCTGGGATACCTCTCTTTTGAAGGAGATCCAGAAGGCAATCCAGGCAAGTGAGCTGGGCATCAACCCCCAGAACGACGGCAAGGTCATCCGCCTGGTATTTCCCCAGCTGACAGAGGACCGTCGTAAGGAGCTGACCAAGCAGGTCAAGAAGTATGCTGAAGAAGCAAAGGTCGCCATGCGTAACATCCGTCGTGACGGCATGGACTATATCAAGAAACTGAAGAAAAACTCCGAGATCACGGAGGACGATCAGAAGAAGGCAGAGAAGGATCTGCAGGACATTCTGGATAAGTACATCAAGAAGGCAGATGAAGCACTTGCTGCTAAGGAAAAAGAACTGATGTCCATTTAATCATATTGGGGGCGCTTGCGCCCCCAATATTAAGCTGAGGGGAACTGTATGG
>JAZNLC010000148.1:0-5669 GCA_045578895.1 Faecousia sp.
GGCCGGTACATTTGGTTTTGTGCCATCGATACCCAAACAGGGGAGAACTGGCTCTGCCGTTGGAATTACGAAAGCGGTGGTGCAGATGAAACGGTGCGTACCGGTGTGCGTTATACCGCCCAGGCACCGGATGCGGAAGGCCTTGCTGAATGCCAGCAATTGGCCCAGGAAATCAGTGAGAAATACTATGTGGATATCCTGCTGAATACCGAAACGGTGGCACCCGGCAATTATACTTTCGTGCCGGAGTATCAGGTGTCCGCGTATAAACACGCGTTGCAGGCACTGGATACGGCAATGGCCCGCTTCCCGGAAAACTTCTTCTATATTGTAGGAACTTCTTCCGAGGCGCGCAAACTGAAGATCAGCTTGGTGAGACAGCTGGTGCCCAACCGGTATGATGTTCCCGAGGCTGACGGCGGCCTTCAGTACTGGATCGCCAACAGCGCCTATATCGCTTTGGAAGTAGGCCCCGATGTAGAGCGGAATTTCTATCACGAACTGTGCCGCGCCATGGATACCTATGTGTATGCAAATACGGCACAGTACGATCTGTGGCCCACGAAAAACCCGGAAGGCTTCCAGTACGACGGAAGCTATGATGTCTATAAGACCCACGAGGGAAGTCCCTACCTGGCGGGAGAAAACCGGGCATTTATCGATGCCTATTCCATGACATACGCCCACGAGGACCGGGCAACGGTCATGGAGTACGCAATGCTGGACGGCTGCGCGGAATACTTCCAATCGGAGATCATGCAGCATAAACTGACAGTGCTGTGCCGGGCGATCCGCCGGGCATTCGGCTGGCGGCATTATGAAGGCACCTTCCCCTGGGAGCAGTACCTGGCGGAATCCCAGGCATATGTGAAAGAAAAATAACCATTGAGACCGGCAGACACTTAGGTATCTGCCGGTCAGTCTGTCAAAGAACTTGCCAGTCCGAAAGTATCGGAGGGAAAGATAGTGTGAAAGAAAACCGTCAGGGTTGTCTGCCGGTCTTGCGCAGTTGACAAGCGTGGCGCATAAGGTATAATATACCTATCTGTTATTTGGTGGTGAATATATGAAAGACCGGTATATGCCGGTAGCACCGGAAACTTTTCATTCCCGGTTGATCCCGGCAGCCACATTCTTCTATGGTCTGGCGGCGCTTTTGGGATTGGCTGGTGTTGTTTGTATCCTGATCCCGGAATCTGTCGGCGTTTTGGTGGAAGATTTGGTGGCGGGGGGCATTACAGAAGCTTCTGCCATCCGCACATGGAAACTGATTCATGTGGTGCTTACGGTGATCGCCTTTGTCTGGCCAACGGTATTTGCGGCTGGCTACATACTGGTGCTTCGGAAACAGCCCGGAAAAGGGCTGATCATGCTGTGCGGTGTGTTTGAATGGCTGGTAAAAATTCTGAAAGCACTTAAAACAGTATTGATCGTGATTTTTATATATCGTGTGATCCGGTATGCTGTTTTGGTCTTGCCGAAGAATGAGGGCATGTATTATCTATACGCAATGTTTGTGTCCGAAGCCCTGATGCTGATCATTGTGGGCACTTTGTATGTACTGCTGCAACGTTTTTTGAATTGTATTTGTGACAGTGCGGCCAGCATTGCGGATACCCTGGAAAACGCAAGATTGAGCGAGCGGTCCATTCCGGGCTTTGCGGCTACCGGATTCGTGATCTTTAGTTTGATAGGAGCATTTTTCGGCCTTGACCGCATGTTTACGATGATCATTGTGCAAGGATACCGCAGCAGCCACTACGCATTCCTGACGGCACAGCACCCATTGCTGCTCTTGTCCGGTGCGGCAATGATCAGCAGTGCTTTGGGTGGTTTACTATCAGCGATCTATTTATTTGGCTTCAAGAGTAAGAGCGAAAAAAAGTATCACAGTTTTCGTCGGGATCTGATGAAATAGAGAAAGCGGAGGGATGTTATGTTCTGCGAATATTGTGGCAAAGAACTTGCCGAAGGGGAACGCTGCGGCTGTGAGGGCGCTATGGAAACTGCTGTCGATCTGCCGAAAGAACCGACACAAGTGAGTGCGGTACCAGCAAAGAATCCGAAACAGGTGGCTGCTGCGGCATTTTCCGGTGTACCCGGTGCCATCAAAGGGTGGTTTTTCAATACCCACCAGAGTAACACGCCCCTTGCCACCGGTATCGTGCTGGGCTTGGGAGAAATGATTGCCCATATGGTTGCGTGGATCCTGCTGGCGGAAACCTTGACGGATGCCATTGGCCGTTATTTGGATGGAATCAACGGTATTGCGGCTCTTTGCGGCCTTTTGACCGGAGGGTCTTCTCTGGTTATCGGCTTTTTACTTCCAACTATTGGGCAACTGCTGAGAAAAGAAAGACCCCAATGGCAGGAAAACCTCTCCACAGCAGTATCTGTGGCACTGCTGCCGGCTGTGCTTTTTTTGATGGGAGCGCTGCTGGGTACGGTATCTTTTCGGCTCGGCGTTTGCGTGATGGTGCTGGCTGCTATGGTGGGCGTTGTGGAGTGCTGCCGGCAGACCAGAGAACTGCTGCTTACCGGCGAAGGTGTCTGGGCAGCATTGTTGGGCGCAGCCATTCCTACGGCGGTTGCGGTAACCGTTGGCAGCGTTGTTGTGGATGTGCTGATCAGCTATGTGGAGGAAATCCTGAAAAGCTTGATTTTTGGAAGCCTTTGGTAAGAACACCATAATATCATCATACCAGTCCGTGGTGCAGTTCATTCACAGCCGCGGGCTGGTTTTATTTTTCTCAAAGTGCTTGCTTTTTTGGGGGACTGGATGTATAATACATAAATGTATAAGTATAGGGCGGAGTGCGCCCAAATGGCGGTTTTTCGCTATTGTTGAATGCATATACAATTGGTCGGCTGCTGTCAGATCGGGTCGAAGAACGACGGACAGGCAGGCTGTTTACCAATATTTGAAATACACTGTGCAAAGGGGTTTTGATATGAAAAAAGCCTGGAAGATTATATCGACCGCATTCGTATGGATCGTAGTTGCGGTTGCGGTATTTATGATGGTATTTACCATAGTGTCAGTAAATACTTTTAACAGAAACGACCGTGATATTTTTGGATATCGTGCCTATATTGTTTTGTCCGACTCCATGAGTGCGACTGACTTTGATGCCGGCGACCTGGTATTGGTAAATTCTAATGTGGATCCCTCTACCTTAGAGGTCGGCGATATCATTGCTTACCAGTCCCAAAACTCTGAAAACTACGGCGCGACGGTTACCCATAAGATTCGTGCCAAAACGATGGACGCGAATGGCAATCCCGGCTTTATCACCTACGGTACCACAACCGGCGTAGATGATGAGACCGTCGTAACATATCCCTTCATTTTGGGTAAACATGCGGCGACGCTGCCGAATGTAGGTACCTTCTTCCAGTTTCTGAAAACGCCCCAGGGATATATCACCTGCATTTTGATCCCGTTTCTGCTGCTGATCATCTATCAGGGTCTTAACTGCGTGAAGATATTTAAGATGTATAAGGCAGAACAGATGGCAGAGCTGGAAAAAGAAAAGGAAGACCTGGAGAATCAGCGTAAGCAATCCCAGGATCTGATGGCTGAGCTGATGGCGATGAAGCAGCAAATGCAGCAGCAGAATCAGCAGCCGCCTGCCCAGGCTGCTCCGCAGCCGGATGTAGCTGCCATGATGGCGGAGCTGCAGGCCCTGCGTGAGCAGGTAGCATCCCAGAATCAAAATCCCCCGGCACAGACGGCCCCCCCGGTACAGGAAGAAAAAACGGCACAGCAGAATCCGTTAAATTTTGAAGATATTATGAAAGAATTCGGCGACAGTGAGGAGAATGCGGAATGAAGAAGTACGGAAAATATGAAAAGAAGCCTGAGGCAGCTCCGGTAAAGCAGCCTAAGGTGACCAGCGCACTGCTGCAGACTTACTTTGTGAGCTTGGTCAGCATGATCTTGTGTGTGACCATGTTTATGGGAACTTCCTATGCGTGGTTTACCAGCGAGGTAGAGAACACCGGCAACGAGATCTATATCGGTACTTTGGATGTGGATTTGCAGAAGCAGGTCAAGGATGATGCTGGTGCATTAACCTTTGTATCTTTGGCTGATCCTAAAGATGGAAAAGCAAAAGAAAAGCTCTTTGATGGCAATATCCGTTGGGAACCCGGTTTTACCGCAGTGGAGACCATCAAGGTGGTCAATAAAGGCGACTTGGCATTTAAATATACATTGAGCCTGACTGATGGCAATGTGACCAAAACGGGTGCACAGTCTTTGCTGGGCATTGCTGATGTGGCGAAATACTTCGATGTGTGGGTATTCAGGCACTACAGCAAAACCTACACCGCACCGAATTCTTATGATGAGATCAAGACAACCGACGGATGGACCAATGTTGGCACGCTGGATCAGCTGCTGGCCGGCGAGCCGGTGATCCAGGGCAATATGGTGACCGTTCGTCTGGATGATCTGGATGAAAGTGCAGCTGCCACTGCCCCCAGCGTTCCCGGTTTTGTGGATGCTGTAGCTACCGAGGATACCTTTACTATTGCGCTACATATGAACGAATTGGCTCCTTCTGAGGTCATGGGCCACAAGATCCAGCTGAATGTGAAGCTGGTGGCATATCAGAAGGAAAGCGAGCGGGACAGCTTCGACGAGAATTACGACAAGGCACGGTATGTCACCAATGTTGAGGAACTGCAGGAAGCTTTGAATAGCGCTGGCGACGGGGATGTGATCCGCTTTGCCAACGATATTACCGGCAATGTGACCGTAACTCAGAAGCCTGATATCAAGTTCACCATCGACGGTGCCGGCCACACTCTGAAGGGCTTCATTACCGTTGACGGCAAGTCCGCAACTTATACAACCGCCGGCCTGACCATCAAGAATGTGAACTTCAAGGCTGACAGCATTTCCGCTGATGCCTGTATCCGTCTGGGCGATGGTACAAATGATACTCGTTACACCTGCAATGTGACTGTCAGCGGCTGCACCTTCGATGTTCCCGGCGCAGTTGGCGTTAAGTCCTATACCGGCGGCGATAAGAACCTGACCATCACCGGCTGTACTGCTACCCAAAATGCCCACTCTCTGGTCCAGGCCAAGGGTATTGATGGCGTTCTCGTTGAGAAATGTAACGTCTCCTCCAAGAACGGCCTTAATTTCAACAATAGTGATAATGTAATCGTTAACAACTGTGATGTTGATGTAAAGGGTTACGCTGTTCGCTTCGGCGAGAGCTCCGGCGGTGTCGGTGCTGCGGAGACCTATCGCATTAAGAATTGCACGCTGAAATCTGCTTGTGACGACGGCGATGCTGTCATCGTTCTTCGCGGAACCGCTGACTATGCAACTCTGACAATTGAGAATACCACCATTACTGGTACTACTGAAATTGCCAACACTGCCACCGGTGCAACAGTTGTGCGGTAATTATTAACAATTTATCCCCCGCCACCTAAGGCCATCCGGCCTTAGGCGGCGATCAAAGGGTACAAGGCATAATGTGCTATTTAGATCGCAGTGCGAAATACAGAAAGGAGCTGCTGCCTATGCAGATATCGAAAAAAGCGAAAAAAATATGGGACACAGTGTCAACGGTTCTGGTAGTGCTGGTGGTGATCTTTGCTGTGTTTCTGATGGGTTCCCGTTTGGTGGGCCTGCAGGTGTTCAGTGT
>JAZNLC010000149.1:0-2571 GCA_045578895.1 Faecousia sp.
AATTTCAGAAAAACACTGAAGCTACCGGTCTGGGCGTTTTTTCTGTATTCAAAACAGCGGAATAGAATAATTTCGAGAAACTATCTGGGAAAGCATCTGCTATCAAGGGGTTTTCGGGCTAGAGGGTAAAAAGAAAATCACTCAGCCTTTGTATCAAAAGCTGAGTGAAGATGTGTGAAATGACTCAAAAACTAATACAATTCCCGGCTATCGTTTTGCAATGGGTGCATTTGGGTGCAAAAATTGGTTCTTGGGTGCAAAAAAGGCTCGGTGGGTGCAACACCGAGCTTTCGTTTTGCCATCAATTATTCAATACAGTCAGTTTGCAATCATGTCAATACCCCTCTGGAGAGTTGCAGCATCAATCGCGCCCACTGCCTGCGCGATCACATGCCCTTCTGCGTTGATGAAGAAGGAAGTCGGCAGAGAATAGGCTCCATAGGCCATTGCTGCTTCAGATTTGGTATCGAACAGCACAGGGAAATCATATCCGTTTTTCTCGATGAATGCAGATGCGGTTTCAACAGTCTCGCGTCTGCCGTCGGTCATGTTGACCATGACGAAGTGAACATCGCCGCCAAGCTCGGCGTACTTTTCATTGAAATCGGGCATCTCGCTCTGGCACGGTCCGCACCAGCTCGCCCAGAAGTTCAGCACGATGGGCTTGCCGAAGAAATCACTGAGATGCACGGCGTTGCCATCTTTGTCATAAACCTGAAAGTCGGGAGCAAGGATGTCTTCGGGTTCTTCATGTTCAGCAGTTTCGGTTTCTGCTTCCGGTTGAGTTTTCGGGAGCGTTTCTTCCGGTGAAGGTCCGGCAGTAGGCACAGGCGTGGAGTGGACAATCATTTGTTCGGCGGTAACTTCCTGTCCCAGCCTGTCGTACAGTACATATGCACCGCCGAGCAGGAGTACGAAAACCAGTACAATAACGAGTAATGTATTCTTGTTCTTCATAGTATCACCTCATCAGCTGAGCAGACTCAGCAGTCGTCCAAGGGTACCGGTTGCCATCAGGATGCCGATCAACACCAGCAGGCAGCCGCTTACGATATTGATTACCTTATAGTTTTTCTTGCTCCAGTTGAAGGCGGATTTGAGATAGTCGATGAGCACAGCGCTCAGGATGAACGGAATGCCCAGCCCCAGCGAGTAGGCCAGAAGCATCAGCATGCCCTGTACCACATGGCCTTGCTGGGAGGCCAGCATCAGCGCGGAACCGAGGAAAGCGCCGACGCAGGGCGTCCAGCCCAGAGAGAAAATCACACCGAACGCCAGCGCCGAGAAGAAGTTCATCTCTTCCTTGATTACATTGCGCTTGCTGCCCCTGAACAGGTTGATGTGGAACACGCCAAGGAAGTTCAGACCGAAGAAGATCACGATCAAACCGGATACGATGTTCACAGTGGTCTGATGGGATCTCAGAAAGCTGCCGACAGTGCCTGCCAGCGCCCCGAGGATCACGAATATGATGCTGAAGCCGGTAACGAAACCAAGTGCCCCGGTCAGCGTCTTGCGCACACTGCGCTCTCCTCCGCCCGCGAAGTAAGAAATGTAGATGGGCAGCATGGGCAGAAGGCACGGAGAAATGAAGGTGATGATCCCTTCCAGAAAAGCTATGATATATTGCATTTGCTGCACTCCTTTCAAATGTGCGGATGTTTATACGCGATTATTCTCTATCCATTTATTACTTACCACGGTATTTGAGAAATGAATCAGAGACACGCAATTGAAATCAATTTACATATTGCATCTTTTGCATTCCTTAGTGAAAATCCCGGATACCAAATAGCCAATCACGCCCATATACAGCATGGAGCCGAATGGGCTTGAAGTGATGGGACAGCTTCCGCTTGCGCATCCGATAAAGTAATAATATGCCAGTCCCGCCAGCGCGCCGCCCAGAGTGAACAGCGCGGGGCGAATCCATTTCCTAATCTTCATTTTCAGGCACCTCCTGCCAGAAATTCTTCAGCCATGTGAACAGCCATGGCCCCGTCTGCTACGGCAGTGACTACCTGCCTGAGCAGCTTGGTTCTCACATCTCCCACAGCATATACGCCGGGGATGTTGGTTGCAGTGTTTTCACCTGCGACGATGTAGCCGCCCTTATCCAGCTCAACCTGATCTGCGACCAGCTCCGTGGCAGGCTTTCTGCCTACGCTGACGAACACGCCGTCCGCTGCAAGCACCGTTTCTTCGCCGGTCTGTACATCCTTCAGTCGGACACCGATGAGCTTGTCTTCGTGAAGCAGTTCCATTACCACACTATTCCAGCGGAATTCCACGTTCTCTGCTCTCATCAGGGGTTCATGGTAGATCTTCGTCGCCCGGAGCGTATCTCTGCGGTGAACAATGATAACCTTCTCAGCGACGCGGCTCAGAAGCAGCGCATCCGCTGCTGCGGTGTTGCCTCCACCCACGACTACAACAGTCTTTCCCTTGTAGAACATTCCGTCGCATGCCGCGCAGTAAGCAACTCCCCGACCAACCAGTTCCTTTTCATTGGAGACGCCGAGTTCCCTTGGATTTGCACCTGTCGCCAGCACGATGGTCTTTCCATAGAAG
>JAZNLC010000150.1:0-6843 GCA_045578895.1 Faecousia sp.
TCAGCAGCATATAGGTGGCCGCGTTTTCATAGATCTCGGGGCGGTTGTTCTTCAGCCACAGGATCTTGGTAGCGGGCCAGGTAGGCAGCACAGCCATCTGACCGGTAACCGCCTCGCAGGTAGCGGCATCAAACTGCTGCGACAGCACCTTACACTCTTCCACGCTGCGCTCGTCCATCCAGGAGATGGCATTCATCAGCGGCTTACCGTCAGCACCGACCACCACCAGGGATTCTGCCTGGCCGGTAAAGGCGATCTCATCGATATGAGAAACGCCGTTGGCCTTGACCATATCGGCAAGCAGGCCCACCAGATCCTGGTAGTAAGCCCAGGCATCAAATTCCACAAAGCCAAAGTCACGGATATAGTTCACCGGGCGGCTCTGTCGATCCACCAGGTTGAATTCTTTGTCGTAAATGGCAGCCTTGATATTGGTGCTACCAAGATCCACGCCAATATACATGGTGTTTTCCTCCTTTGGAAGAAAAGGCTATCCGATTGGATAGCCTTTTCTTTACTTTTACATAACCAGCTCGATGTCCATCATTTCGCAGAAATCGATCAAAGCCTCGGTGTAATCACCGTAAGCGAAGATCACATGCTGGCTGCAGACATTCTGCGCGAATTCTTCGACGGTGCAGGAATCGGGGAAGACTTCCAGGCTGGGCAGCTGGGGAGCGGGATCGTCCCAGCCGAACTCGTTCCATGCGGGAGGAGTCTTGGCCTCAGCGGTATAGACATGCATCTTGTACCAGCCGTTGACATATGCCAGGCGGGCGCAGGTGATGTAGCCGGTCTTGACCTTGGAAACATTCAGAAGGCTTGCGTTCAGCAGGCCGAAAGCTGCGGGCAGAACGGTGACATCACCGTCGGTGATGGCCTTGGGCACGAAGTCGGGCACGCCGATGAGCATGGAGTCCTCAAAGAACTCGTAGTATTCCATGTAAGGAACGATCTCCTGGCCGGAGATATACTTCATGATCAGCTGGGTAACAGCGCCCATCACATCATTTTCGGGCACGGTCAGCACACTGCAGTAGTGCTCCAGGAGCATAAAGACCATGGCAGGGGGGAAGCCTTCCAGCTTCTTCATGCCGTCCACATCGATCAGCGTGATGGCTTCCCAGCCACGCTCTTCGATCTTCTTGGCAATAGCCAGGGCATACTTGACGCCCTTCTCAATAACGCTTTCATCGCAATCCTTCTTGAAGGCCCAGTTGGTCTTTACATAGTCGATGCCCTCAGCGACCTTGGCAGCATCCAGGGTATCAATAGCACGAACCATCTCCAGCATCTCGTAGGGTTCCACTTCCACACCGATCTGACCGCGCATGGAGTTGCCCTCATACTGAGTGCCGTAGAGCAGCATGTCACGGTAGCCCATGGTACCGACCTTGGCGGAGCGCAGGTTCTTGCGGGCACGGCAGGCAGCGATGTAGGCAGTGATCTTGTCCATGGGCCATTCCTTGCCGATGATGTTGTAGATGTACTTGAAGGTGTAACCCAAAGCCTCAAAAGCGGGACGGATGGCGGTAGTGCCTGCCTGCTCAGCCGTGGTGATAATACGGCCGTTTTCCTTCCAGCCGCACAGACCCCACAGGATCATGGGCACATGGCGGAAGTGATCGGTCACACGGATCACAGCATGGGTGGGAATCCAACCGGCGACGCAAACGACCAGGCAATCCAGATCCAGGCCTTCCAGCTTGGCCTCGGCTGCGTCCGCGGTTTCATAAGCGGGATCGTCGATGACCAGGCCGCCGTCTACCAGGCCGGGAACCTTTGCCTGCAAAGCGGCAAACGCTTCGTCATGCTTCATCTGCAGACGCTCGATGGGGGTGTTGACTTCGCCGAAGCATACAAATCCGACAACATTCTTTTTCATAATGGCACTCCTATCAATTTATTGTATAAGGTAACTTACAGCGCTTTGTTGTTCAGCCGTTCACCGACGGCTCCGCCGGGATGGATCAGGGCAAACTGCTCTGCCTGGTAGCCTGTCTCCTCAATGACCGCAGCCTGCAAAGCATGGAAGATCATGCAAAGCGCAGTGGTGGATGTTGTGCCCTGGGCATTCCACTTGTCGGTCTCCCGGTTGACATGCTGCTTCAGCACCACGTCGGCAGCCTGCGCCAAAGGAGATTCCATATTCTCGGTAACCGTGATGATGGACACGCCCTTGGCCTTACAGATGTCCACGATGGGCAGCAGTTCCTTGGTCTTGCCGCCGCGGGAAGCAAATACCATCACATCGCCCTTCTGCAGGAAGCCGGTAGCACCGTGAACAGCCTCAGCGGGGCTGATAAAACGGGCAGGCCGCTCAATACAGCACATCAGGTGGGCAAAATGCTGGCAGATGATGCCGGAGTGGCCGCAGCCGGCAGCGCCGATGCGCTCTGCGTTGCTCAGCAGGTCAACAGCCTTGCCAAACTGCTCAGCATCAATGTGCTCCTTCATTTCGCCAATGCAGGCCTGCTCAATATCATAGGCCTCATAAATTGCTTTCAATCCTTCGGGTTTCATTAAAAATGCCTCCTTGAGATATTTTTCCACTTAGTTGATTGTAGCATAAATGGGATTTTCGTTCAAGGAAAAAGTAAATGTTTATAATGGTTATTTTTGACGATATTGGTAAAGATAATTTGTCTAAAACATAAAAATGGATTGTCTTGAATTGACAAAAAAACCTGTGGAGGTTATTATACACATAGTTAACATCATGCACAATGAGGTATTATGCGTATGAACACTTTACAAGCCGGTTTCAGTCGGGTCAATATCAACCCGCCATTAGGAACCGAGATCGCAGGTTATTTTCTTCCCCGTTATGCAGAAGGTGTGCTGGACGACCTGGAAATCAATGCCTTAGCCCTTGCCGCAGGTGAGGGCCGGATCGTTTTGATGAGCGCTGACTTATGCCTCATTGGAAAAAAAGAGCAGGATTATTTTTGTGAAACTATTTGCAAGGCTACCGGTCTTTTCCCCCATCAGATCCTGATCCACTGCACCCATACCCATACCGGTCCCGTTGTGGCTTTGGACGGCAAAAACCCTTTGGCAACCTCCACAGATTCTTCTGAACCAAATCATTTGGTCATTGAATATACACACCACCTCAGCAGAAAATTTGCAGACGCCGCCGCTATGGCCTTAGCGGATTTAAAGCCTGCCAAGATGGGCTGGAAAGTCGGTCAGGCGCACAACATTTCCTTTGTCCGCCGTTTCCGTATGAAAGATGGCTCTGTTCGCACCAACCCCGGTGTGGGCAACCCCGACATTCTCTATCCGATTGGTGATGTGGATGAGCGGGTAAATGTCCTCCGGTTTGACCGGGAGGGCGGCGATACCATCGTCCTTGCCAACATGGGCTGCCACCCCGATGTAGTAGGCGGCAGCAAGCTTTCCGGTGACTGGCCTGCCCTTTACCGGCACAGATTGGAAAAGTCTTTGGACAATGTGAAAACACTGTTCTTTAACGGCGCCGAAGGCGAGCTGAATCACGTGGATGTCCATGCCAAAAACGGCGATTTCAATGACATGTTTTTGGACTTTGATGATGTTTCCCGCGGTTACGGCCATGCCCGCCACATGGGTAATGTGGTCGCAGGTGCTGTTCTGCAGGTTTACGACAAAGTGAATTATGTGGATGTGGATTCCCTGCGTAGCAAACTCACTGCCATCCGTGTTCCTTCCAACATGCCCGATCCCCAAGATATGCCCCTTGCACACAAGTACAATGATCTGCATTTGGCCGGACGGGACGATGAGATTCCCTTTGAGGGTATGGCTTTGACCACTGTGGTGGCAGAAGCTGCCCGCATGGTGGCTTTGGAGCATGGCCCCGATTCTTTCACCATGGAGCTGACCGGTGCGGCCATCGGCAATGTTGCCATCGTGGGCATTCCCGGTGAGCCATTCAACGGTATCGGTTTGGGTTTGAAGGAAGCCGAAGGTTGGGATCTGGTACTGCCCTGCTGCCTGACCAACGGAAGTGAGGGTTATTTCCCCATGGCAGACGCTTACCGCGAGGGCGGCTATGAAGCCCAAAGCTCCCGGTTCAAAGAAGGTACCGCCGAACTGATCATAAAAGAAGGCCTGGCAATACTGGAAAGCCTTCGCTAAACATGTAAAATCTTTTATTTGGAGATGAACAATATGAAAACTTGCAAGATCAAAGCACCTTTCTTTGAGATCGGCCCCAAGTCCTACCTGTACGGTGACGATGTCCTGGCTCTGGCGCTGGCTGCTGATAAGGCAAGCGAGAAGTACGGTGTGGATATCATCTTCACCTGCCCCGTTGTCGACATCCGCAGAGTTGTTGAGGCAACCAAGCACATTCATGTTTTCGCACCCCACATGGATCCCATCCCCGTAGGCAGAGGCACTGCAGATACTTTGGCAGAGTCTTTGGTGGCTGCAGGTGCAGAAGGTACCCAGCTGAATCATGTGGAAAAGCCTTTGGATTTCGACACCCTGGCTGCAACCATCGCCCGCGCGAAGGAAGTGGGTCTGATGACCATGGTCTGCGCCGACTCCATGGCGGAAGCTTCCAAAATCGCCACTTTGAAGCCTACCATCGTTGTGGCAGAGCCCTCCGAACTGATCGGCACCGGCGTTTCCGTGGGTCCTGAGTATGTGGCTGCCGCCTTCCAGTGCGTCAAGAGCGTTGACCAGGATGTTCTGGTTCTGACCGCTGCCGGTATCTCCAACGGTACCGATGTTTACAACACCATCATCGCAGGTGCCGATGCTACCGGCTCCTCTTCCGGCGTTGCCAAGGCTGCTGACCGTGCCGCCATGGTCGACGAAATGATCGCCGCAGTCCGCAAGGCCTGGGACGAGCGTCACTAAGTCATTCCAAATTAATTTTTACATAAATGGAGGAATTTACTATGGAATTTACTATGATTCAGAAGGAAATCCAGCTGCAGTCCCGTGGTTGGGTTCCCACCTTCCACGACATCACCATCGACATTCATAAGATGGTGCAGGAGTCCGGCATTCAGAACGGCACCGTGTCTGTGGTTTCCCACCACACCACCTGCTCTGTCATGATCCAGGAGTGCTCCCACGACTTCGACACCTTCGATCTGGAGTACCTGCAGCATGACCTGCTGGACATCATGCGCAAGATGATCCCCGACTATGTCAACGAAGGCGACTACCGTCACCCCGGCCCCGTTCATGCTCAGTTCGGCCGCTATGTTGACGAGCCCGGCAACTTCACCTCCATGAATACCGACGGCCACCTGCGCTCCGTCTTCTTTGGCCGCAGCGAGACCCTGACCATCAAGGACGGCAAGCTGGATCTGGGCGAGTTTGCTCATGTCTACTTCATCGACTGGGACCATGTCCGTGCACGTCCCCGTCAGGTCAATGTCACCCTGTTTGGCACCAACGATCCTATCGGCGATCGTAAGTACAACAATGGCGAAGTCGTCAACACCCTGCGTAAGTTCCCCGCTGAGGAGAAGGCTTACCTGGCACAGTATGACGAGTGGAAGCGCCGCTACATCGATGGCGAGCTGAAGCAGATCCAGATTGACATGTAATATCTTCGGCACCGGGGGAAACCCCGGTGCTTTCATTGATGGCACATCTAAGCAAAATTCTTCTTTTGCAAATATCTTTCGATCCCCTGTCCCGGTGGGCAGGGGATCGTACTGTTTTGCAGGGACGGACATCTGTACTTGCATTTTATTGCACACAGTGGTATGATGACAATAATATAAAAAAGAGAGGAAGCGATTTCATGTCCGGACAAAAGAAAACCGAGATCCCTCGCATCGGCAAACTGGAAAAGATCGGTTTTGGTACATTCTCTACCGCAAGCAATGTAGTCTTCAATTTCAAAGACCTGTTCTATCTGTTCTTCCTGACCAATGTTATGGGCATCCGCATCGAGCATGCCGGTATGATCACGGCTATCGGCATTTTGTGGGATGCCATCAACGATCCTCTGGTTGGCTACTGGGCGGTAAATCACACCTTCAAAAACGGCGAAAAATGCCGTCCTTTTGCTCTTTGGTGCGCTGTACCATGGGCCATCACCACAGTGCTGATGTTTACCTGCTTCAATGTTTCCTATGGCCTGAAGCTGGGCATCGCCATGGCGATTTATTTCCTGTTTGAGCTATTCAACACTTTCGCCGCCATCCCCTATAACTCCATGGGCGGCTTGGCAACCAACCTGGACGCGGACCGCCGCTCCATCAATATTGCCCGTAACCTGGGCGGCTGTATCGGCTCCGGCATCGGCTCCATCGCATTGTACCCACTGCTGGGTCTGTTTGGCGGATTGGATGCCAACGGCAATGCCATGATGAACGATGACGGACGCAGAGCCTTCTTCTATGCCGCCATGGTCATGGGCAGTGTGTGTATCATCGGCAGCTTTGCCCACTACTTCACCACCAAGGAGCGGGTGAAACAGGAAGTGGAGGACGATTCCAAGATTGCCATCGGTCAGGTATTTAAAATGCTCATCAGCTGCCGCAGTTGGGTGATCAACGCGCTGTATGTCGTGTGCTACGGCATTTTGAATCTGCTGATCATGAGCAACATCAACTACTACGCCACCTATATCTTGGGTTCCGCCTCCAAGGCGACTCCCATTCTGGCGACCTTCCTGATCGCATCCGTGATTTTCACCATTCTTTCCTCCCCCATTGATAAGAAGCTGGGCCGCCGCCGTACCATGATCACCTCTGCCGTCATCTATGTATTGGGCAAGGTTTGGTTTGTGATCGATCCCTATTCCATGGGTGCTATTTACGTCAACGGCATTTTCACAGCCATTGCCATGTCCCTGGCATTCGTGCTGTTCAACACCAACCGCAATAA
>JAZNLC010000151.1:0-42852 GCA_045578895.1 Faecousia sp.
AAAGTGGTGGAGGGACGTTGTTTTTGTCGATGGCACCGACCCGGAGTACATCGCACAGATCATGGACTATACCGAGGATGCCGCCCACGACGATGCCCCCGACAGCGCAGCCTGTGTCTGCCGCATATTAGACCGCAGGGAGTGACCCCATGTTTATTCGATACACCTACCAAGACTGGCTTTCCACCCCCATCACCGAACGCACCGAGCTGCTGGAAAAGATCATCGCCGCCTACAAATCCAGCGACGATTTCAAGGAAGCAGCCACAGCCGACGGCTACTATTCCGGCGAAAAGACCGCCATCGATGAAAAAGCAATCATGAAGCCGCAGAAGGTTACCTGCACCGATGCCGACGGCAAGACCAAAAACATCGTGTCTTTCAAACGGGTGATTGGCAACCAAATTAACACTGACTTTTTCCGTCGATCCATCGTGGAGCGCACCCACTACAGCCTCGCCAACGGCATCATCATCGACGGCAAGCCCAGCGAAGAATTGCTGGGCATCGGAGCAGATCATGCCATTTCCGAAGCGTGCCAAAACGCACAGGTGGACGGCTGCTGCTGGCTGTATTGGAATCATGACCATATCGAGGTAATCCCCGCTTATGACGATGCCCTCTCTGGCTTTGTCGCCCTTGTGGACGAGCGCACCAGCCAGCCCATGGTGGGCATCCGCTTTTGGCAGTTGGACAGCGACAGACCCATGTGGGTGCAACTGTACGAGCTGGAAGGCATGACCGAATATAGCAAGCCCGGGGATGCCGAACATCTGCAGGAATACGCCCCCAAACAGGCATACAGCCGCACAGGCTATCGGGATGCCGCCGGTGATGTGGTGACTGCAACCAGCAATTACTCTGCCCTGCCCATCGTCCCCTTGTACGCCAACTCTCTCCACCGCAGCAGCCTGACCAAGGCGATCAAGCGCAAGCTGGATGCCTACGATGTGATCGTTTCAGACTTCGGGGACAACCTTGAGCAAGCCAATCAGATCTATTGGGTTCTCAATAACTTCGGCGGCGGTCTGTCCGAGATTGCCGATATGCTGCACAAGATCAACGAACTGCGGGTAATCGCCAACATCAGCGACGGCACAGGCGGCAGCTCGGTGGATGCCAAGAGCTACGAGGTTCCCCATGCTGCCCGCAGTCTTGCCCTGTCGCTTCTGGAAGCCTCCCTGCACGACGATGCGATGATTGTCAACCGCAAGGAAATCAACGGCGGCAGCTTGACCAACGTTGCCATCGAATCTGCTTACACCAAGATGGATCTGGGCGCGGATGAACTGGAATGGGAAGTATTTGCCGCCGTGCAGCAGTTGCTTGCCCTCACCGGCAATACTACTGAGGAAATCACCTTTAAACGTGCAAAACTCTACAATGTGAGTGAGACCGTGCAGGCCATCTACACCATGCGCAACGACATTGACCAGCGCACAGCATTGACAATCAACCCCATGATCGCCACTGATGAGATCGACCAGATTATGGAGGCATCTGCACAAGAAGCCGCCGCCAAGCGGGAGATGCTTGCCATCTCCGCAGCCGTTGATAAGACCATGACCGAGGAGGAAGACACCGATGCTGACACCTGATGATCGCCGCCTCGAAAAGTGGGAAAAGAAGGAGGCAGATAAGACCGCCGCCGCCATCACCCGGCAGTACGCCGAAGCCGCCAAGGATGCTGCCCGCCGGATGAAGGAGCTTTTCCGCCGCCTGCGTGAGTACGACAAGCCACCTGCCGCCATGCACATGGATGCGCTTAGTCTTAAGCAATGGCGTGTAGCCAAGCGGCAGGAGCAGCTGCGCAACAGCGATGAGGTGCGGCAGACCGCCGCCCGCCTTGCTGCCGTGGTCGCATTTGCCGCGCCGCTGGTAGATGCCCTCTGCCGGGAAGTTTGGCAGAAAAACGCATGGATCAACGCCGAATACAAGCCCGAGCCGTGGGCGAAGAGATTTTTTGCGGATTACTCCCGCCCGGAGGCATACGACGACACTCTGCGCAACGGCTTTTCCCTGCTGCTGGACGGCGTTCATGCCATCCGGGAGTACGCCGCCCGCCTTGCCGACCTGATTGGTCGTGCAGCCCGTAAGGTTATCAACGTGTTGCACGGTGCAGCCAAACGGGCTCAGAACTGGGCGAGAATGCAGTGGATCAGAGCTGCAAACGCCTTCGGTCATATCGAGTGGGGCAAGCAATGGGTCACGCAGGATGATGGCCGTGTCCGTAAAAGTCACGACCCCATGAACGGTCAGCGCCGCCGCTGGGATGAGTCTTTCCAGACCGCCGCCGGAAATTACCTCATGTTCCCCGGCGATACATCCGCACCCATTGAGGAGTGGATCAACTGCCGCTGCATTCTGCGGCGAGTGAGGATTGCATAAATGCCCTACACCATCAATTCGCACATCGATACTGTCATGTATACGCTGACCGGCAACGCACCCACAGCCATGCAGGATGCCGCCGAAATCGCCGTGGAAGCCATACAGAATCAAATCCTGTATGGGTATAACACCCCGCACGGCAGGGATGGACATACCGAGATCGTTGATACCGGCAGGCTTTTTGATTCCATCACCGCCGAGGTTGAAAAGGTGTCCGAAAACGCATGGACAACCACCGCCGGAGCCTCCAGCCAAGCAGGCAGGATGGAACCCGTGGATTATGCCGTATACGTCCACGAAGGCACAGCCAAGCTGGAGGGCAGACCGTTTATCACCGATGCGCTGTCGGACGAAACTGTGCAGCAACGCATAGAACAAGCCTTTGTGGATGACTTGAAGCAAGGCTTGGAATAACAGCAACCGCAGCCGAGGCGAAGAACCGCCCCGGTTGTTTGCATATCAACACATAGCGGCACGAACCGCCGCCCGAAGAAAAGGAGAAATGTGTCATGGCACTTACCCGTAAACTTTTGAAATCCCTTGGTCTGGAAGAAGCTCAGATCGAAACGATCATCGATGCCCACACCGAGACCGTGGACGGTCTGAAAGAATCCCTCAAGACCGCCCAAACCGAAGCTGCAAAGGTTGAAGAACTGACCAAGCAGCTCGACGATGCCAACGATAAGTTGGCGAAAGCCGGAGATGCCGCCACCGTAAAGAAGGAGTTTGAAGACTTCAAAGCGCAGGTGGCTGCCGAGAAGAAAGCCGCCCAGACTGCCGCCGATGTGGATGCCCTGCTCAAGGAAGCGGGCATCGCCCGCGATTCCTTCCGGGCAGCCGTCGCCAAGTCTTTCGACCACTCCAAGCTCACCTATGCCGAGGACGGCAGCATCTCCAACCGTGCCGAGCTGCTGACCAGCATCAAGGCAGACTATGCCGATTTCCTTTCCACCGCCACCAGCACCGGCACTCCCACCATTACCCCGCCCACCGGCGGCAAAGCCGGAGGAATGACTAAGGAAGAGATCATGGCGATCAAGGATCCCGAAGTCCGTCAGGCTGAAATCATCAGGAATCCCGCCGCTTTCGGTCTCTCATTTTCCAAGTAAAGGAGCGATAAGCAATGGCTAATGTTCTTACTACCGCCGAAACTAATCTGATTACCACTGCCGAAATGGCACGTGTTCGTGAGGTGGACTTTGTTACCCAGTTCGCCCACAATTCCCTTGCCAAGTTCATGGAGGTGCTGGGCGTTACCCGCCGCATCCCCATGATGGAAGGCACCACCATGTATCTGTATACTACCGATGGTACCCTCCAGGATGGTGCTGTGCCTGAGGGCGAGATCATCCCCCTGAGCCAGTTCGAGACCACCAAGACCCCCATCGGTGAGATTACTCTGCACAAGTGGCGCAAGGCTGCCAGTGCGGAATCCATCAAGAAGTCCGGCTACAATGCCGCCGTGCGTGATACTGATTCTGCTTTGCTGCGCAAGGTGCAGAAGGGTATTCGTGCTGACATGTTCGGCTTCATGAATGGTGAAATCGCAGGCTCCACCGCTGCTACCGGCGGCAACCTGCAGACTGCCCTTGCTAATGCGTGGGCACAGATCCAGATCAAGTTCGAGGATGACACCGCTGCGGCTGTGTATTTCGTTAATCCTCTGGATATTGCCTCTTACCTCGGCAGCGCCAACATCACCACCCAGACCGTTTTCGGCATGAACTATGTCGAGGACTTCCTTGGTCTGGGTACCGTGATTATTTCGTCCCAGATTCCTCAGGGTACCTTCATCGCCACCGCCAAGGAAAATCTGATCGTGTATTACCTCACCATGAACGGCGATGTTGCTGATGCTTTCGGGCTCACCGCCGATGAAACCGGCTTCATCGGCATCAAGTCCGGCTACACCAACGAGGAACGCGCCCAGATTGAATCTCTGGTGATGTCTGGCATCCAGTTCCTTGTGGAGTATGCTGCTGGCGTCGTCAAGGGCACTATCGGCGAAGATGCTGGCGGCGAAGATGCTGGCGGCGAAGAGCAGGGGGAATGACTGAGCTGTTGAGCCAGCCCGCACCCGCCGCTGTTGACCTGAACCAAATGACCAAGGATCAGCTACTGGCCTATGCGCAGGAAAACGGCATCACGGGTGTCAACAGCTCAATGCTCAAGGCTGACATAAAAGCGGTCATCGCCGCCGCAGTAAAGGGGGAGTAACCTATGCGCACCGTCTATGAGGTTATGCGCCACATCAATAATTTCTTTGAACGTGGCTATCGTGCCACAGAGTACACCATCACCGGCGGTGCGCTTGAACCCGCCGATCTTTTGCGACCCGGTCTGTGGGTGTGTATCACCGGCAGCTTCTATCACGACGGGGCATGGCGTATCGATGCCGACCTTCGTCTGGAGGATCTGCCGGAGAACACCCCCGACGAAACCTTCACCGGGCGGGTGTGGCTGCTGGCTCCCCCGCCCGCTTTCCTCGCCTTGTGCGATGAGATCGCTGAATTCGTCCAAAAGAACTCCGTAACGCCCTATCAAAGCGAATCCTTTGGGGAATACTCCTACACCAAGGCGCAAGGTAAAGGAGGCGGTATTCTGAGCTGGCAGGAAGCCTTTGCAGACCGTCTGCAGCCCTACCGCCACATGTTCACGGAGGTGCTGTAAATGCCGCTGATAGACTTTCTCAATGACGAACTCGCCATCATGAACAAGGTCAGCCGCCCGGACAACGCCGGTGGCTATATCTGGACATGGGAAGAGGGGGTGCGTTTTCCCGGCAAAGCCATCCGCAAGAGCAGCGATGCCATCCTTATCGCCGAGCAGGAGGGAATGAAGGAGATCTTCACCATCACCACGCTGCACACCATTCGCCTTGAACGTGGCGATTATGTAAAGCGAATCAGGGATGGTGCGATTTACAAGGTAACCTCCGACCCGATGGATGCAACCTTCATTCCGGACAACAGCGGCGTAAAGTCCACGATGGTCTACGCAGAAAGGACAACCCTGTGACCTACACTGACCTTTCCCAAGCCCTGTTTCAGTTTTGGTCGCAATTCAGCTGGGACGGCAAGCCCATCGAGGCATACAAGCAGGGGCATGTCCCGCTGGATGAAAAAGGCAGAATTGCCGTCGATTTCCCGTTCATCACATACACGGTACGCATGCCGGAATATTCCCATCCTGCCATTCTCACCGCATTCGTGTGGTGCAAGCAGGAAGAGGGCATGAACGTAAACGCCCAGCGTGCTGAAATCCTCGACCAAATCGGCGCAGCCATTCCCGCCCATGTGGGCAGGCTGCTGCCGCTGGCAAACGGCGGCGCTATGTGGCTGACCCGCAACGTGGAATTCCAATCCGACTACTCCCCCGATGACAAGACCACCGAGATCGAAGGCGAACCCATCATCGGTGGTCGCATTTCCTATATCCTCAATGCATATTGAGAGGTGAATTATTATGCCCGTAACTATGGTAACACAGGTTACCGCTGATACCTTCAAACGGCTCAACTTCAACGCCGGTATCCTCCTGCATGATATCGCCCTTTCCACTGTCACCGATGCTGCCAGCCTGATGGCGTTGATCGTAAACTCGGAAACGCAGCAAAACTGCTGGTTTGGTGCCACCAAAGGCGGCATCAACGTGCAGGAAAACAAAAAGTATTGGTCTCCGACCATCGACGGTCTGCGCATGCCTTTTGTGGGCGATAAACAGGTGGACACAGCCAACCCGAAGATTACCGGTACGCTGGTAGAATTCACCCCCGCAAACCTCAAGGCTCTGTCCGGTGCTGCGGACAGCGAGAACGGAGTAAGCGGTAACGTGAAGATCGTCCAGCCCCGGTTGTCGATCAATCCGGGCGATTATTTCAGCAACGTTGTTTTCGTTGCCAACAACGGCGCAGATGGTTTGTATGTCGCCGAGCTGAAAAACGCACTCAGCACCACCGGCGTTAACAGCCAGAGCACCGACAAAGACATCGGCACTCTGCCGTTCGAGTTTGTTGGGCACAGCGATTCGCCGGTTTACACTGACGATCTGCCGCTGACCTACTACTTTTTCGCAGCTGCTGCAGATTAACCAACGGGGCTGGACATCCAGCCCCTATTTTTGGAGGTAAATCATGAAAGTTTCGACTGTGGATACCATTTCTGGTTTCGAACTGATGCTGAAATTCATCCCCCCTGTGAGCGCAATCCTCGAAGATGCCGAGATGGCAAAAG
This sequence comes from Faecousia sp., assembly GCA_045578895.1. Classification (GTDB taxonomy): domain Bacteria; phylum Bacillota; class Clostridia; order Oscillospirales; family Oscillospiraceae; genus Faecousia. The sequence continues at coordinate 6,624 of JAZNLC010000151.1, forward strand.
CCAAGACCATGCTCACCGGCAAAAAGTCCGGCGCAGAGCTGGCAGAAGCCATCACGCCCATCCTGCTCAAATCCCACACCGCCGAACTGATCGATCTGGTAGCCACCATGCAGGGCTGCACGGCTGACGAGGTAAAGGCACAGCCCATTGGTGAAACCGTCGAGACCCTTGCCGAGGGGGTGCGGTTGTATTCGACTTTTTTTCCTGCTGCGCTGCATTTGGCTGCCAATGCGTAACGGTATCACTGCTGCGATACCACCCGCCCACGGCAGATGCGCTGCAATCTGTGCTGCTGTATGAGCGCAGAGAAGATCTGAAGCGGCAGCATCTGGGAAATCTGGTATGGTATGTGGCGCGCTACCTACACCCGGGCGCAGACATCGAGCTTTTTTCGACCTTCTGTGATCGGTTGGAGCAAGATCCGCACGGGGTCGGCAGGGCAGAAAAAGAAGCGGTGGTGGAAGCGGTCGAAAGTATGATTCTTGCCTTCCTCCCCAGAGGTGAACCGAATGCCTAAACTTTTTGACCTTTTCGTCGATCTCGTCCTTAACGCCGGAACTTTTGAAGAGGACTTGACCGACATCAAGACCGAGGCGCAGAGCATCGCCGAGGAAATCGACAGCCTTAACCAAGCCCCAGAGGGGGTAACGCAGACCAAGCTTTCGAACGTAATTGGTGATGCTGCCTCTGTAAAGGATAACATCACCGATGCAAAGAAAGCCGCAGATGATGTCGATGTACAGATCGGCAACATCGAAACCACCGGTTCAACGGTGCTGGGCGGTCTGATGGACACCTTCGCCGGGGTTGCCGGTATGCTCATCGAATCGGTTGTTGCTGGCATTTTTGAAGTTGGCGCAGAATCCATCGAGATGGCAGCAGCAGCCGACAGCCCGCTGGCTGCAGCCTATAACAAGGCATCCGAGAGTTTGACCCTCACACAAGATCTGGCAAAAATGGAGATCGGTAATGCGCTGCTGCCTGTTGCCACCTCCATCAAGCAGTTGACCGACAATATCCTGTCGTTTGTGTTCAACATCTCCGATGCTGACAAGCTGACTGCCTACCTCGACCAGCTGGAAACATACGAAGCCGACAATCTGGAAAGGGTGTCGGCGAATCTGCAAAGCGTTTTTAAGTCTTTCGAGCAGATCAACCGGGCGCAGGCAACCGATTTCGCATCGCTTTCTGCTGGCGTGGTCAGTCAGACCCGTTTCTGGACGGATTATGCCGATACGCTGGACAAGCTCAAGGCAAGGGGCGTTGATTCCCAGTTTCTCGCCGACATCGCCGACGGTTCTTATGAATCATTGGAGCAGCTTATGTCGTTGGAGGATTTGTCCGATGAGGACTTGCAAACCTTCATGGCATCCTATGAGCAGCTCAACGCTGCCCGCGCTGCGGCGGCTGAATCCATCAATGATGTGCAGGTGGATGTGGAACTTGCCACGGATAACGTTGAGAATACCATCGCTGAGATGGTTACCCACCTCGATCAGTCCGAGATCGCAAGCATAAACATGAGCGCAACCGCCGATAGCATCGTGTCCGTGCTGGCTGATTCTTACCCGGTCATTGCCGGACAGGTGGATGCCATCAACGCAAAAATCAGCGAACTTGGCTCTGCAAAACCCGCCTATACCAGCCCGGAATTGCAGCAAGCCTACATGACAGGCGCATCGCCTTACGCATTCGTACCCGCCGAGGTTTATGCGCCCAAAGCATCCGGCATGCCATATGTTCCCTATGACGGCTATAAAGCAGAGCTGCACCGTGGCGAGGGTGTGCTTACCCGGCAGGAAAACGAAGAACGGCTGAACGGCAAAGGCGGCACGGGCTCCATCAGCCCCGCCATGCTGGAAGATGCCCTTTTTGGCGCCCTTTCCCGCTGGGGTCAGCCGGTAGGCTCTAACGCTTTCGGCGCGATCATCGCCCCGCAGGTGAGCAGAAGCATTGTAAATGGAACGAAAGGAGGACGATAAATGCATCTGTTTGACTGTGCAGTTGACGGCAACGCATTGTCCTCCCTGCCGTTTAACATAATCATTTACGATATCGCCGACGAACCAAGCGAAAAGACCACGGCGACACCCTACGGCATCGGCAACGGCTCTTTTTTCTCCCGCAGCCAGCGGGAGAGCCTTTCCGTGACTGTCCGTCTGGCTGTCCGTGAACAGGATACTGTGCGCCGTACAGAGGCGTTTACAGCCATCCAGACATGGGCACGGGGGCGCATCCTCACCCGCAGTGACAGACCCGATCAAGAGCTGCTCATCGACCATGTGCAGCAGCCCGTCATGCAGTCTGCCCTTCAATGGACGGGCTATGTGGATGTTACCTTTACCGCCTACGCCCTGCCCTACTGGCGAGGATCCCTCCCGGAGGAAACCACCATCACCGGAGCAGGGTATGTCAATGCCCCCGGCAGCGCAGAACGCTGCACGGCAGATGTTACCATTACCCCCACGGGCGGCACACTTACAAAGGTGATCATTCAGACTGCCGAATCCTCCATCACGTTGGAGGGTATCTCCATCCCCTCCGGTGAATCCATCGTCATTGACCATGATGAGGGTGGATACATCCGCATCATGCATGGTAGCAACTCCCTGCTGATCGATCGAACGGCTGATAGCAGCGACGATCTGTATCTGCCCACCGGCAGAAGCGAGGTTTCCGTTACCGGCAACGTCGATGTAACGGCGGTGTTTACCGTAAGGGGGGCATGGCTGTGATCCGATTCCCCAACAAGCTCACCAAAGAAGGTTTCCGGCGCAGCTCCACACTGCACCCGGTATTTCTGTCTATCAAAGATGAGCTTATCCCCTGCTCTATGGCATCCATGATCCTGCCGGAGGGGGAAAACCTCGCCTATCGTGATTTTGTTCGCCTGTATACCTCCGATGGGGATATGGGCATTTACATGGTCACCGCCCCCAGCGATGCATATCCGGGAAATCCGTCGATTACCCTGTGCCATGCCGTGTGTCTGCTTGATGATGTCCGCATCCGTGGCAGCGGCACGCTCTCCGGCACCCTCGGTGAGGTTGTGCAGCAGATCCTCCAGCAGCAGACCGATGAAAGCCCGCTGTTTACCGCTGGCAGCTTTGCAGACAGTGATATCAACATCCGGGTGGAGTACGACGATGATACTCTGCTTTCGCTGATCAAAACCGCCTGTACCCGTGCGTATGATCAGAGGCTGACCATCGACCAGACCACCACACCGTGGGTAATTGGCTCTGTTTCTGTCCCTACCACACCCACCGCCGAAGGGAGATTCACCCGGAATCTGGAATCGGTGCACATCGATACAGACGGCGACGATCAATGTACCCGGCTGGTGGTAGTGCATACTGATTGGAGCAGCGGGGAAAAAACCTACACCACCCATGATGCTGATACCATCTCTCAGTATGGCGTGATCGAAGATGTATGGTCTGTTCCTTACGGCGCAACCGAAGAGGATGTAAACGCATATATCGACGAACTGCTGCGCCAGCGGGGAGAGCCTACCGTTAGTATCGATATTGACGGCTATGATCTCCATACTGCCACCGGTGAAACGCTGGATGGATTCGACGCCGGCGACCTGATGCGCTGTTGCCTCCCGGAGTACAAAACCACCGTTAATGCACGGATCACCACCGTTGAATACCCGGACGTGTACGGCAGCCCGGATGCCCGGCGGGTATCCCTGCGCAATAAAACACAAACCCTTGCCGATCTGCTCATTGAGATCAAAAAAGAAGCCCGTCGGGCTGGTCGTGGGGCTGGCAGAGCGGCTTCCGCTGCTGCTGCTGCCCGGTGGGGGCTGACCCTCACCCATGAGGAGCTGGAGGACATGGGCGACTACTGGCGGCATGAATTCGATGTTGTCGGGCTGCGCCTTGATGCCGAAGAAGCCCTTGTACAGGCTCATGCAACCAATATCGAAACCCTGTTCAACGATGTCGGGCTGCTGCAGACCACAACTGGCACTGTCCAATTTGATTTGGACGGCATGAAAAGGGAAATCTCGCTGCTGGCAAAGCAAACCACCGTTGACGAGCTGACCGGCGAGGTAGAATCCATTGGCACAACCGTAACGGTCAACGTGGACGGTTTGCGAGCCACCATCCAGAAAAACGATGAAACCCTTTCTGCGCTTAACAACACCATCGCCGGTCTTGAAAACTGGGTGACAGATGGTGCTGAGAACATCAGCGAACTGACCAATACCGTTCGCGGCTTGCAAAGCACCGTTTCTACGGTTGACGGCAGAGTGTCAGATCTGACCAACACCGCAGACGGCTTGACCAGCGTGGTCATGGATCAGACCGATGCATTTGCCTTGCTGCAGACCCGCATCAACGAGGTTGCAGCCAACGTGCAGGATGCCAACGGTAATCTGGGCGCTTTTGCCGTTACCGCCGGAAGTGTGGCTGCAAAGATTACCGCCGTTGATGGGCGTGTTGGTGCTCTGGGCGTTACTGCTGACGAAATCCTTGGTAAAGTTTCCGACCAATCCAACGCCTTTGCTGCTCTCTCCATCCGCATCGATGAGATTTCTCAAAGCGTGCAGGATGCCAACGGCGCATTGGGTCAGATCTCCGTACAGGCTGGCAGGATCGCCCAGACTGTGAGCAGCGCCGATGAACGGTTGTCCTCCAAGCTGGAGCTGCTGGAAGGTGCGCTGAATTTGGAGGCGCAAGCCGATGGCAGCGTTGTGTCTCTGCGACTGAATGCCGTTGAGAATCGCATCACGGCGCAGGCTAACACCATTTCGGGGATCAGCGGAGATATCAACCGTATCAACAACTCCATTAACACGATCACCGGTTCCGTGCTGTGGCAGGATCGCAGTAAGATTGTTTCTGCTGTCGGCAAGGTAACCACGCTGGAGGGAGATATCAGCACCATCAAAGGTTCAGCCCTTTGGCAAGACCAGGCGAATATCGCCGGGGTGGTCGGCAACATGAGCGTTGGCGCAGACGGCAAAATCTACATTAAAAGCGGCAGCGGTCTGATGATCCAAGAGGGCAGCACCAGCTATGGCGTATATACAAGCAACAACCTGACGGCTGGCGTTATCGTCAACAAGATCAACGGAGGAACGGTACGGATCAAAGCAGCCAACATCGAGCTTGACGGATATGTGACGGCGAATGAACTGCAGACGGAAATTGCCAGAGTTGACGATCTTGTGAGCGGAACAACTGAGGCAAAAGCATTGAAAGCGTCGCTGGTGGATTGCGTAAACACCCTTAAGGTGGAAGGATACGAAACGGCGTGGCGCACCGGCGATTTTGTCACAGCAGTAACCTTCCCCGTTTACCGTCAACAAACCTTGCGCTATACCGACTGGAACGGCGAGCGGCAGGAAGTCCGGGTTCTGATGCCCGATACCACCACTCCCGGTCAAGCCCGAAAAGGTACGTCTACCTACTATATCAGCCGTGCATCATAAGGAGGAATGACCAATGCTGGACAAACTCAAACTCGCAAAAGACACCCTCAACCTGATCAGCGTGCAGGGAGAGACCAACGCCGTGCGGTATGCGCTCGTGCACCAGCATCTGTCTGATGCCATCGCGCTGGCTACCGCCCACGCAGCAGAGCCGCCCACGGAGGCAAAGGCCGATGGTAACTGATCAAGTTGGAAGGCTCTCCGGATACACCCATGCAGAGCTTAGGGCATACAGGCATAGTCAGCTCAATTCTTTACCTTTTGGAATCACCCGAGCTTTCGCAGCTGCCAGAACGGCAGCTGCGTCTCGTGGTACAAAAATCGAAAGGGCTCAGAATGACATTGAGCGAGTAGACCTTGTCGCTTACTCTGCATTGGAGGTTGCCGTAAACAATCTGGAAGAGGCAGCAAATAAGCTCGCCGCCTCTTTTGAATGAGGTGAAACATGCCTACAACCTACACAGAGAACTACGCGTTTCCCATCGTTGCAAGTGAAGATTTTTACGATCAAACCCTTGTAAACGACATTGCACGCATCGCAGACAGGGAAATCGCCGCCGCCCAGCGCGGCAAGGCGGCGTACAATCTACTGAACAACAGCGACTTCCGAAATCCCGTCAACCAGAGGGGAGCAACAACCACTACTGCATGGGCTTATTGCATTGACAGGTGGCTTTCCATGACAACCGGGGTGGGGCTTGCGTTTGGTGCTTCAGGCATGACGGTTATGGGCGTAGATGCAAGCAGAAACGCCATCTATCAAAAAATCGCAAATCATGAAAGCATACTTGGAAAAGCTGTCACGCTTGCTGTAAAGCATACGGGATCGGATAAGGCGATAATTCTTAATTGCACTTTGCCGTCTGCTTTTGCATCAACTTCTTGGACAACCTACGCAACAAAAACGGCAGGCAATGTCTTGATTGATATTTTTTCAAGTAATGGTGCATTGGGGACAACTTTATCTGTGACAAATCAATCCAGCGTAACCTTTGAGTGGGCAGCACTGTATGAAGGAACATACACGGAAGCAACCCTGCCGACTTATGTCAAAGAGAAAAACACCGTAGAACTTGCAGAGTGCCAACAATATCACCGGCAAATTTGGCAAAATAACAATATGGTTGTTGGGTATGGTTACGTAAATGCAGCAACCGAAGCAGTTATCACATTCGATCTGCCTCAACCAATGCGCATACCGCCCACATTTACAATCGAAGATATTTCCACGTTGCGGATCATGTGCGTTGATGGGTTGAAAGGCGTTACAGGCTACACGGTGCTTAGAGCAACAAAAAATCAAGTGGCTGTGATGTTTACACTCAATTCGCCCAGCGTTGCCTACACACCATGCGTAATGCGCTCCAACTCCGGCACAGTAATTTCGTTCAACTCTGACTTGTAAGGAGGGATGAACAATGGAACATGATAAGCCTTATTCCGTGTATATCAAAACGGATAGCCAAGGCCGTGTGATCGGCATTAACAGTGACGCTTTCCTTCCTTCCACGGACGGCTGGGAAAAGATTGCAGAAGGGCATGGGGATAAATTCCACCATGCACAGGGCAATTATTTGCCCATGCCCGTATATGACGATGAGGGCCGCGCCAACTGGAAGCTGGAGGGCGGGCAGCCAATTCTGCGAACCGATGCGGAAAAAACGTCAGACCCGTTGCCGGATGCTGAACCTGCGGTTTCCGGTGATGCCGAAAGCCGTATTGCAGAGCTGGAGCGGCTCATTGCCGCACAGGATCAGCAAATTGCCATGCTGTTGGAGGGAGTGACCGAGGATGAGCAGATTTGACAAAGTTCCTACCGCTCGCAAAAAGGCGATTTTTGCCTATAATGCAGCCAAAGCGGCTGACAGTGCAGCAGCCAAGGACATGCACGCCATCGCCGCTGCCATCGGCGAGCTTCCGCCCGGGCAGCTTAAAAAAATCCTTACCGATGATATCCGGGAGATCCTTTCCCGCTATGGCGTGGAGGTGTAAGCCATGAAAGCGCAAGATTTTGTCGCAGCCGTCATGCAGATCGCTGTGGAGCAGCCCTCCTACCGCATCGGCGGCAGCGGGCGAGACGGCACATGCGACTGTGTCGGCTTGATAATGGGTGCCGTCAATCGCATTGAGCGGGTAGCCTACCCCCTGCACAGCAGCAATTATTTTGCCCGCAGGGAGATGGCGACCCTTGAGACGGCTGAAGATGCCGAACTCACGCCCGGAATGCTTGTCTATAAGGCAAGAGAGGATACCGGGCAGCTCAATGAGCGATACAAGAAAGGCGGGAGCGTTGATAATGGAGATTATCGTGATTTTTACCATGTTGGCGTTGTGTGTGGTATTTCTCCATTGCTGATCGTGCATTGCACATCCACCAGCACTATCAACGGCATCGCCTATGACCGCAGCATTTCCGGCTGGACGCATGCCGGGAAAATGAAAAACCTGCAATATGTGGAGGACATCATCGACATGAGCGAAACCAGAACCGCCCGCATCGTTACCGCAGACGGCAACCCGCTGAAGCTGCGGCGCAGCCCGGATACCGACCATCCCCATCTCGCCAAGATGCCCAACGGCGATACTGTGCAGGTTTTCGCCGATGCCGAAGGCTGGGCGAAGGTGGTCTGGAATGGTCAGACCGGCTACTGTATGAGTGAATTCCTTTCCTATGATGGCGGCGAAGATTTGCCCGAATGGGCGGGGAAGATGCTCGAAAAGCTGGATATCATCATCGCCATGCTGGGAGGTGCGCCCGTTGGGTGATACGCAGAAGCTGCTGGAATTGCTCTCCGGCAACGGCTTTGCCACCTTTTTGCTGATCCTTGTCGGGATTTTTGCTTTGCTCAAGCTGCTCGATTCCGGCGTTGAGATCATCAAAAAATGGCGAAACAATGCCAGCGTGGAAGAGCAGCGCAAGACCTGTGCTCAGAAGTTCGCCAGCGATCAGCACAGACTGGATGCGCTGGAAGCTGGGCAGGATGTGCTTGTCTACGGTATGGCTGAACTGCTTGGTCATTACCTGCACAACGGAAACACCGAAGAGATGGCGAAAGCCGAACAAAAACTCAAAAAATGGTTGTATGAAAGGTAAGGTGAAAACACATGGATTGGAAACGCAAACTGACCTCCCGTAAGCTTTGGCTGGCTGTTGCCGCTTTCATCAGCGGTCTGATCACCGCTTTCGGCGGTGCTGATACCCTCGCCGCCACTATCTCCGGCTGCCTCCTGCAGTTTGGCGCGGTTGTGTCCTACATCCTCGCTGAGGGCTGGATCGATGCCAACTCTGTTGCTATCGAGCCGGAAAGCAAGGAGTGATGCAGAACGCCAAGCAAATTTGAGCTGTTCGCCGCCCATCCCTTTGGTGAGGACGATCTTTCCCGCCTTACGGCAGACGAGCGGCGGGTGCTGCTGGCACGCCGCCAGCACAGCGTGGTGCAAACCGCATTTGAGTGCGGCATGAGCGCCCGCACAGTACATCGCAAACAAACCAGCATCAGGCAAAAGCTGGAGTTTTGACCACAGCCGGGGGAGAAATCCCCCGGCTTTTTTATTTCCCCAAATGGCACTTTTGTGACACTTTAACGGCAGAAAGGCGGCACTTTGCCGCCCTTTTTTTGTGCAAAAATTTAGCCATCGGAGGTGATTTGATGGCTAACTACCCGTACTACCAGCCACCCATGATGATGGGATATCAGCAACCCGCACAACAGCAACAAACCGGGCTTTTTTGTCGCCCTGTGACCTGCCTCGAAGAGGTGCGAGCAACGCCCGTGGACTTTTCCGGCAATCCGATGGTTTTCCTTGATGCCGCTCATGGCATGGCGTACACCAAAATTTTTAATTCCGCCACCGGTGACAGCGAGATTATCCAGTATCGCCGGGTAAATGCCCAGCAGATGCAGCCTGTGACGATGGAGGCTTTCTCCCAGCTCCAGCAGACGGTTATAGACCTGCGCCGGGAGCTGGATGCCATCAAGAACCCCGTAAAGGAGGAATATCCATATGAACAACATGATCGGCAATATCCTCAGTGCTATCCGCAGCGGCGCAAACCCTATGCAGACGATTATGCAGATGGCACAGAACAACCCCAACTTGAAACAAGCGACCAGTATCTTGCAAGGCAAAGACGCTCGGCAGCTCGAGCAGACAGCACGGAATATGTGCAAGGAGAGGGGTATCAACCCCGATGATATCCTGCGCCAATGGGGGCTCAAATAACGGTACCAGCGCTGAGTGCACGCAGCGATTGAGTATAAGATCACGAAAAGGATGTGAAAAATCCAATGGCAGATAATGAAATGCTTACCGGCTATCTGGCTGGTCAGAGTGACAGCAACAACGGCGGCATGTTCGGCGGCGATGGCAGCTGGATTTGGGCCTTGCTGATCCTTGCCCTTCTGGGCGGCGGTCTTGGCTATGGCGGCGGTATGTTCGGTGGCGGCATGATGGGAGGTATGTACCCCATGATGATGTTCAACGGCATGGCTACCAGAGCGGACATCAACGAAGGTTTCCAGTTTAATGACTTGCAGAATGGCATCCGTGGCATCACCAACGGTCTGAGCGACACCACCTATGCGCTCAACAATGCCATCAACGGCGTGCAGTCTACCCTGTGTCAGGGCTTCAACGGCGTGAACACCACCATGCTGCAGGGCTTCAACGGCGTGGAACGTGGCTTCTGCAATCTGGGGCATCAGATTTCCGATTGCTGCTGCCAGACCCAGCGGGCTATTGATGGCGTGAACTACAATCTCGCCACCCAGACCAATGCCCTCCAGCAGGCGATGTGTAACAACACCCGTGACATCATCGACAGTCAGCAGTCCGGTACCCGTGCGATCCTCGACTTCCTGACTCAGGATAAGATTTCCAGCCTGACCGCTGAGAATCAGGCACTGAAGTTCGCCGCTTCTCAGAGCCAGCAGAATGCGTACCTGACAGCTACCATCGATGCGGCTACTGCTGAGGTGCTGCGGCGCAGTGGTCACGATTGCCCCACGGCTGCCTACCTTGTGCAGCCTCCCACCCCCGTTAATTTCCCCGTCAACGGCTGTGGAACGGTGCAGTTCGGCGGTAATGGCTACGGCTACGGCGGCTGCTGCGGCTGCGCTGCCTGATGATTTTCGGGGCGGTGGGAGACATCCCGCCGCCCTTGATTGAAAGGATGTGACCAATATGTGCAACAACAACCGCTGCAAGCTGTGCCCCCGCTTTGTGTTCAGCACCGCCGTGGCTTTTGCGGATGGTGTTCTGACCATTACCGTGCCGGAGGGCAGCTATGCTAACGGCTGCCGGTATTGTCTGGTGATCGGTCAGACGATCCCTGCCGAAACTACTATCGGCGCAACTGTGCAGATCGCCATTGGCGATGGTACTGTCACCTACCCTGTGACCCGCTGCAACGGCGTTTCTGTGACCGCTGCTGCACTGCGCACCCGTACCATCTACCCCGTGGTGGTTGCCACCAACGCCACCGGCGGCGTGTTCCGTATTCTCAAAAACCTGTGCTGCGCACCGGTCAACCAGCTTGATGCGCTGACCGGCGATGCGCCCGCTGCTGAAGGAGGTGCGGCTTGATGGGTAACGCACTCAAGATGATTATGCTTGCCAATGGTGGAGATGACCGCCGTGGAAATGAGCATATGCAGGATCGCCGCAATGAATACCGTGGCGAGGATCGAACTCGCTCCGAGTATCGCGGCGATGATATGCGCCGCGATGAGCGCACCAATTACACTCCCTCCCGCCAGTATCCCCGCAGCGAGGACATGCGCCGCTACCGTGAGCCGGATATGCGCACCTCTGCCCGCAGCGAGGATATGCCCGAAATGCGCCGCCGCCGGGACAAGCGGGGTCGCTACATGGGCGACGATGGCGAGGAAATGCGCATGGGTCTGTATGATGGCGGTGGTATCGGCTATCAGACCGAATCCCGCCGGAATGAGACCTACGAGCGCAGGGATGCCATGCACGAGCCGCAGGGCAAGAAGATCCACGCCACCGGCAGTGTGTGGATGGACGATGAAGATGATGCCGTCGATACCGGCATGCTGATGGAGTGGGTGCAGAACATGAAAGACCCCAAGGGTAAGCATATCGAGCCGTGGTCGGCTGATGAGATCAAGCCGCTGGCTCGGCGTTTTGGCTATCCCACCACCGGCGAGGAATTCAGCGATTTCTACACAGCGGTTCATATGATGAAGTCTGACAACTGTGAAGTTGCAGAAGAATTCGATGTGAACACCCCCGCATTTTTCGCAGCATTGGCTGATGCGTGGCTGAAGGATCCCGATACCAAACTCCGGGGCAGAAAGAAACTGGAAGCCTATTACAAGCACATCGTGATGGGCAAATAAGGAAGGAGGGGTTTACTGTGCTGTCTTTACGCCTGATTGAGCGCAGAATTAAGGAAATCGTAAAAGGCGGCCACACCGACGATGCGGTCGTGGAATTTGCGCTGATGTGCCTTGCCCGGGATTATCTGCTGGCAGAGATCAGCGAGCAGGAGAAGGGCGATAAGGCAGCCGGTAAACCCCGAATTCGCCTTACTGACTACTGCGCCGACCTGACCACCATTCCCACCATCGACCAGATCGGGATGGCGATACGGTCAGCAGCCATGTCTGCCAGCACGCCGGAGGATAAGCGAAAACTTGCCGTGGCGCAGAACTGGGCAGAGATCATCGGGCAGAAATCTGACCCCCGTTGACCCCCGTTTTTTGACCCTGCCCCCGGTTTTGACCCCGCTTTCGGGTCTATCCGGGTGCAATTATGGTCTTTCTGTCCATTTTCAAATCGTAAAAATGGCAACAAAAAACCCTTGCAGCCTTTAATCTGCAAGGGTTTTCGTTGGTACACCATCAGGGACTCGAACCCTGGACACCCTGATTAAGAGTCAGGTGCGCTAACGGCTACACTCGTTTCTGTGCCTTGATTATCGGCGGTTCGTCATTTTCTGACCCCTGCTGCGACCCCCATATCAGGTTTTCCACATGCCTTGCAACTTCCTGCTCGGCGGTTTTTTCCCGCTGCTCGGTAAGGTGAGCATAGATGCGCATGATCATGATGGTGTCCTCATGTCCCACCCATTTGATGGCGGTTTTGAGATCGATGTTTTTGTCGTAAAGCATGGTAACATAGCTGTGGCGCAGATCGTGTGGTTGGATGGTGCATTCCCACCACGGTTGCAAACTTCCACCGGCGGCAATAATGGCTTTATGCTGCTTGGTTTTTCCATACCAGCGCTTGCTGCAACCATTTTTGATCGTTTCCAGATAGGTTCGGTAGCTGTCCCATTTTTTACGCCAACCTACCTGCGACATGTAGTCGCCGTTTTCGCGGGAAATGACAAGCCCGGAAATGCCCCTGAGCGCCTGTTTTACGGGCGGGAACATGGGAACCGACCGAATGCCCGCCGCCGTCTTTGGCGTGGTCAAAACGGGCTGATTGTGGGGGAAAGTGATGCCGTTACGCACGTTGATGCGCTGGCTGTCCCAGTCGATGCAGGATGCATCCAACGCCATTACCTCTCCCCGGCGCAGTCCGGCATATAGCATAATGATGGCGGGCAACGCCATGTCATGATGACCTACGGATAGATGAATAAGCCGCCGTTCCTCATCGGTGATGGCTCGGTGTGTTCCGCTGGTGCCTTTGGGCGGCTTTATGCCAAGAGTGGGGTTTGACAAAATAATCCGGTCATTGTATGCGCTTCGGAAAATGCCGTTGAGCACCATTCTGTATTTTTTGATGGATGATGTGCTTCTGCCCTCCAGCGTATTGATGAACGCCTGCACATCCATCTGGGTGATAGTCTGCATACGCATTACGCCGAATTGGTCTATAAGCCGGTTGACGATGGAAACATAATCGTTGTATGTCTTGTCTGAGCATCCGGCTTTGTAGGTAGTCAGCCAATCAACGGCATATTGTCCAAAGTACAGTCCAAGCGTTTCCTCCCGAAGCCCCTGTGCAAGCTGCCGTTTGTATGCTTCCCGCTTGGCTACCGCTTCCGATTGGGTGGCGCCATAAAAGTCTTTGCCTTTGTACTTGACCCGAAACCGCCCATCCTCCCGTTTCTTATACGTTGCTTTTGGCATGGCTCACCTCAATGCAAATATGAGCAGTTGCCCATGCCCAGATGCGGGAGATCCATCACGATGCCCAGCACCAGCAGGGCGGCGAACAGCACCACCAAAAGAACGCTGATGGTGAGGATCCGACGGGAAGTCTTGTGCGCCTGTGCAGACTCCGTTTCTGCCTTGATCGCTCGTTCCGTCAACTGGGCATTGTACTGCTCCGATTTGGTGAGCATCCCCTTTAGGAAATCCACAGCTTCCTGCTCCCGCTTCACCCGTTCTTCGTATTGCTTGCGAAGGGCTTCTTTTTGTTTATCAAAATCGGACAGCAATTCCTTTGCTCCCTTGAAATCCACATCCTGAGAATCCCGGAATTCCTGCCGACCAAAACGGGCGTACACCTCATCCAGATCAAGCCCAAGCCCCTTTTCGCAGATCAATTCGAAATCATCGGTTGACAGGGATCCTTGCCCGGTGAAAATGCGCTGCAATTTTGACACGGAAACCCCCGTGCGCTGATAGATGGTCTCGTAGGAAAGACGGGTTTTATCTTTTGCTGTAGTGAGAATTTCCAAGTAAATTGCCCGCATAATAAGCATTCCCCTTTTTTTGGGATGATCGTCCCATTTTTTGTTTGGGATGAAATCCCCAATATAACGGATGGATTTCCCTGCCGGGTGGGTGTAGGATACCGCCATACCCCGGAGATAACAAACGAAAGCGAGTGACCAATCTATGATCTGCTCCAATTATCCACGAACTCCCCGAACCTACTACTACCGCCGCCAGCGTTGACGAAAGGAGAATCGTTATGGATTATCAGAGCAAGATCATTGATCTCATCAGCCGGATGGACGAACAAGACCCCGCCCTCGAACGGCTGTACCACACCGCAAAGAAAATGGTGCGCAATCACCGCCCGAATTATTTCCGGGAAGATATTGCGCCGCCTATGAGGTGCAAGCATGGAAAGCCGTGACCATATTACTGTATACATCGACCCGGAAGGGCTGGTAACCATAAGACTACCAAAGGGGGTGATGCCTGATCAGAAAGCAATCCGCAGCATTATGGCTGCTATCAACGCTGAGAGGAGGTATCACCATGACCCCGACCAAGTGGGTGTTGATCGTCGTGATCGTGCTGCTGGTGATCGTATCGCTGGCAGTGTTATCACGATTCCGTGAGTGAGTAAAAAGAAAAGCGGCAGCGACTGGCTGCCGCTTTTCTTACGGGCAAAAGATTGTTTTGGTCAGATATTCGGCGTACTCCAACGCCTTAGACCCAGTGTTATCAATCGTGACCACAAGAATGCCTGTCGGGCACACACAAGCAACGCAAAAACCTGTGAATTCGCTTACCACCACACAGGCTACCTTGTAGCATCCTCCGCTGTGATCTGCAGCCATTTGAGTGCATACCTTTGCAGTCGGTGCGAGTAGTGTATCAACGATGCTTTTGAACGTTTCCTCGTCCGTATCCTTGATCATGCCGGATGTATCCACCTCTTGATACAAGGGCACAAACAGCAAATCTTTACCCGAAAAAAGCATGGATTGGTCTCCGTTTTGGGCGACCTGCGTATCGCCCGGAACCGTCATGCGGAACGCACCGTAGTCTGCGTACTTTGGAGCCTGTGCAGATGCGCTCCCGAACATAAGAAGCATTGCCAAAAGGGCTGCAACAACTTTTCTCACTCTTTGGTCTCCTTTGGTTTGTAACATTTTTTGCAAGGCTCATAGCCAGCATCCACCGCCTGCGCCGTGGTGATGGCTATCGCTTCTTTCATGCTACCGCATTCTTCCCGGCTGTGGAACTTCTCTCCGGATGGCGAGATATACACCAGCAGCCCACGCCGCTGCATTTCGGCGGTCAGCTCTGTGTAAGTGGTCATGATCTCATCGTCGGTATGGTCTGCGAAAATGCTCACGGATGCGCCCACGGCGATGGCGGGCAGCAGTACCACCAGCAGCACGACGGCAAGCACCCGGCGCATGATTACAGCCCCCTTTTGGTCAATTCCACCGATACAGCCCGCACAACCTCCCGCCGGATCATATCCTCCAGCTCGCTTTCATCCTGCGGGGCATCGTCCAGCATAAATGAAATCTGCATTTCGTCCTCGCCCAGCGGCGGGGGCGTTTCGTGTTTTACGACCACATCCATGGGCACCCTGCCCAGAAGGTAATCGGTGGAAACGCCGAAATAATCAGCGATCCGGCAGAGCGTTTCAAAATCGGGCTGTCGTTCGCCCCTTTCCCAGCTTCCGTAGGTGCGCTTCTGCACTTGAAGTGCATCGGAAAGTTGGTCTTGCGTAAGCTTTGCACCCTTGCGCAATTGCTGCAAAACCTTGAAAAACACGAGAATCACCGTCCTGATAAAATCATAACACAATTAGTGTAAAAATAAATACAAAATCTGTGTAATTACCCCTTTACAAATTTACACGTTTAGTGTATAATCATCACAGTGAGGTACACAGAACGTGTACATAGGAGGTGATTACTTGGATAAGATGCAGCAATGCCGTAAACAGAAAGGCTTAACCCGTGAAAAGCTGGCAGGGCTGGTAGATGTCAGCACTTCCATGATCGTCAAGATCGAGGCAGGAGAGCGCAAGCCCTCTGTGAAGCTTGCCAAGCGTATCGCCAGCGTGCTGGGCTTCCCGTGGACGGACTTCTTCCCCGAATCCGCTTAGTGGGGAGAAACGGCTGCCGAGTGTGTGGTAGCCTCTCAGCACAACAATCATACCACGGATAGGAGGTGAACGGCATGAAAGCATGTGCAGGAAACGTTTTGCAATCCGCAAGGGATGCAGCCGGTCTGTACCAGTATCAAGTAGCGCAGCTGATCGGATTTCGCACCAACGAGGTCATCAGCGAGTACACCATCGGGCATTGGGAAAACAATCGGGCACTGCCTGACCCGGAGCAGGTATCCATCCTTGAAGAGATCTATCACAAGCCGGGTCTGTGGGATGCGTGGATGCGCCAGCAGTATCCCAGCTACCACAAAAGAGTGCCCATCGACGGGCACATCTCCGATACCGGCATGGCGGTGGTCAATGCCAGCTATCAAATGGATGATGTGCAGGATCTGACCGAGGGGCTGGCAAGAGACCTTGCCGATGGCAAGCTGGATGATCTCAACGGCGCAGAAAGGTATATCCGGGAAGCGAGAGAAGCCGCCGCCGCCATCCTCGCAGCGTGCGACAAGTTGAAAGGAGCTCAGAACAAATGAAAGCGTTTAAGGGTTTTAACAGGGACATGACCTGCCGTGGCTTCCAGTTCAAGGAGGGCGAGACCTACGAAGAGCCGGAAGCCAAGCTCTGTGAAAGAGGTTTTCACGCATGCGAAAATCCGCTGGATTGCCTCGACTACTACAGCCCCGCCAAGAGCGTTTTCCACGAAGTGGAGCTGGAGGACGTGAGCGATGAGCGGCAGGAAGATAGCAAAGTCTGCGCCAAGCGCATCACCATAGGTGCAAGGTTGAGCTTTGCCGGAATTGTAAAAAGTGCCGTGTCTTTTGTTTTTGGGAAGGCAAAAGCCACCACCGGCAAAGAGGCGCACGCAGCCACCGCCGGCTTCCGGGCGTACGCAGCCACCACCGGCAACGAGGCGCACGCAGCCACCACCGGCAAAGAGGCGCACGCAGCCACCGCCGGCTTCCAGGCGCACGCAGCCACCACCGGCTTCCGGGCGTACGCAGCCACCGCCGGCTTCCAGGCGCACGCAGCCACCACCGGCTTCCGGGCGTACGCAGCCACCACCGGCAACTGGGCGCACGCAGCCACCACCGGCGACGAGGCGCACGCAGAAGCGGCGGGGCAAAACAGCATTGCCGCCGCCTTGGGTGCAGGCGCTAAGGCAAAGGGCAAAACAGGCTGTTGGATCGTTTGTTCGGAGTACGCTCCGGATGGGCTGCTGCTGGCAGTAAAAGCCTGCATGGTAGACGGAGAATCCATCAAGCCCGACACATGGTACGAGCTGTCCGGCGGCAAATTCAAGGAGGTAGACGAATGACCGGCGTTAACCCTATGGTAACTCCCGCCGAGCTTGCCGAGATGCTGGGCATCAGTGTAAAAACCGCCCTGCGGCACATCAAGGCGCATCCCCGCTGCCAAACGGTAGGGCAGGGAACAGTCAAACAGAGATACCGCCTTCCCTACGCCGATGCGGTTGCCATCATCAACGGTGAGCAGCCCCTCACGGAGCCGCAGCAAGCACCCAAACGGGCAAAGCCCTCCACCGTCACCAAGCCCCACGGCGGGCAGCGAGCCGCAAATGGCTGCTTGTACGCCCAGAAAAGGAGGACACCAAGATGAAAAAAGCGATCTCATGGATCGCCGAGGTAATCCTCTGGATTGTCGATTTCTTCCTGATCTTCCTCCTGATCATGGCCGCAGGTCTTGCCATCATGCGAGAGGCCAACGCAGAAGAAGCGCTGCCCGTCGCCATCGTCGAGGTAAATGCAGACAGCTACCTGAGCGTGAGAAAAACCCCCGCCGGGGAGCTGACCCCCATCCGGCTGCAGCCCTATGAGGAGATCGTCCTCCTGGAGATCATCGAGGATTGGGCATATGTCATCCGTGTGCAAGATTACGGCAAGACCGACATAACCGGAACGCCGCTTGGCTGGGTAAACATGGATTACCTCATCATCTACACCACAAAAGAAAGGATGCCCACGGCGGCAACCGTGAGCATCCAAACCACTACTGAATATTTACTACCCTTCGAGTTTATCACAAACGGAGGTAAAAATCAATGACCATCATGATCGCTAATCCCTACGCTGAGGACATGATCCTCTACAACGATATTCCCGATCCCGCCCATGTATGCCCCACTTGCCGAACCGATTGGTTCCGAGAGGGTTTCTGTTGGGTGGCCTCCGACGGCATGACCGTCGAATCCTTCCCGCAGGCGGGCAACTGCTGCCCCTACTGCGCCATCGACGAAGCCACCGAGGATCAGCTCTACAAGGCGATCAAGCTCGCCGGTGCGGAGCGTCTGGTGGTCGGGCATCTGCTCAACGTGGGTGTGCGCGACAGCGACACCACCGCCGATATCATGGATGCCATCCGGCAGCACATGCCCGATGCGTTTACTGATTCCTGCCGGGATGTGCTGGAAGACGGGCTGTTGGAATACCTGCTGGAGGTGCTGAAGGATGAAGCGTAACAGCGTTTATGGCTCGGTGTGCGTCGAATGCGGCGCACACCTCGACCCCGGCGAGCGGTGCGACTGCGAACGGCAGCGTGCCGAGCAGCTCCAGCAGCAGCGGCAGCGCAAAGCCCGTCGGGCGGTGGCTGCCAATGAGCAGGCTGTGGAACATGGATGGGAGGAATGGCTGCATGGGTGATGTGA
This sequence comes from Faecousia sp., assembly GCA_045578895.1. Lineage (GTDB taxonomy): Bacteria > Bacillota > Clostridia > Oscillospirales > Oscillospiraceae > Faecousia. The sequence continues at coordinate 25,529 of JAZNLC010000151.1, forward strand.
ACCTCAAGCCCTGCCCGTTCTGTGGGGGCAGCGCCGAGGTATCTTTCCGTGGAAAGCCCGAAAACGGTGGTTTCTTCGTTGTGGGATGTACCACCTGCAAGGCGACTATGGCTGGCGACTACTACAGAGGATCGTCAGACGAACTGTATAACAAGCCGTATCCATTGTCTGAGATGGTTGGTGCATCCAAAGCCATTGCAAACTGGAACAGGAGGGTAAGCGATGAAAACGCCTGATGAGATCAAGAAGGGGCTGACATGGTGCATAAAAGGTGACTATTGCAAAGGTTGCCCTTATGAAGACGATTGCTATGTAAACCTGAGGAATACCCCGATGGTCAAAGAAGCCTTCGCCTACATCCAGCAGCTTGAAGCGAATCACAGTAAAGTAAAAGCGGAATTAAAAAGATTAACTCAAAATCATATCGAGGATATGAAAATCATCTGCAAGCTGGAAAGGGAAAGGGATGCAGCGATAGAACTGCTCCGAGGGGCTTGTGCCCTCTGCAAGAACGACAAGCCCGAAAACGAGGATGATTTGTGCTTTAGGTGCAAGTGGGGATACGGATGCACAAGCGGTGATTTTTGGGAATTTAATGGCGTTTTCCCGGATACGGAGGTATCCCACGATGCCTGACCACATCACCCTCTACCTCCCCATCCGCTTCCCGGTTGACCAGATCAACTGCAATAATTGTTTCCTGTGCCAGCAAGACCCCCACAACCGCAACCGCCTTGTGTGCCTTGCATGGCCTCAGACCATAACCAACCCCGCCAGTATGGGCTGGATGTGCCCGCTGAAATGGGGCAAGGAGGATAAACGCAATGTGTAATCTCGATATGTACAGCCGATACGCCATGCCCCCGCAGAGCGCACTCAAAAGCTTCAACAACGGCTCCTTCTCCGGCACCGACATCAACCCCATGTGGCGCATCATGGTGCTTACCGAGGAATACGGCGAATGCGGCTTTGGCTGGTATGTCGAAGTCCTCGACAACTGGCGTGTGGATTCCACCAAGACCGTCCGCAAGGCAGACAGCACCATCGAAACCATCACCGAAAGCACCGTCTACTGCAAGGTTGCTCTCCACGTTAAGCGGGGCGGCGAATGGTCTGCGCCCATTGTTGGCATTGGCGGCAACACCCTCGCCGGGTACAGCAAAAAGAAAGCCGAAGTCCTTGTGTCGGACGAATCCTACAAGATGGCTTACACCGATGCATTGAGCAACGCTTGCAAGATGCTGGGCATTGGCTCGGATGTTTGGTGGAAGCATGAGCCCACCAAGCACACCAAGCCAACGGCAGGAGCCGATAAGCCGGAAGACCCGCCCAAATTCCATTGCAATGATTGCGGGCAGGAGATCACCGAGACCATCATCAACGGCAAGCCCTACAGCGCATCGGCGATGGTAAAAGCCACCGTCAGAAGCTACGGCGCCGCCCTCTGTCTCTCCTGCAAAAATGAGCGTGATGCAGAGATTGCGGACATCAACCGAGACGAAAGGCTCTATGCAGAATGCGAGCATGAGGATGCCGGTGACAGAATCTAACCCATGCTGATCCGCAGCATTTTCATCCGGGTATAACCCGGGCAGGGTCTTCCCTCTTTCCACCCTGCGCCCCCTCGTGATGTGCATACCATCGGGTAAGGGGGCTATCTTTTGGAGGTTAACGCAATGATTACCACCATCGGTAAAGCGTTTGAACACAAGGGCGGGATGGCGATCAAGACCACCCGTCCCCCTGCCGAAAATCTGAGCGATACCGTCACGGTCATATGGCAGGATAAGCGAACCATCAGCCCGGAACAGCGCCGTAAAGCCTTTGCCCTCATCGGGGAAATCATGGCATGGGACGGGCTGCGGGGGAAGAACGAGCAAGACAGGCTCAATGCGCAGCTGAAAGGGAAGTTCCTTATCCGCTGCATGGAGGATCTGACCGCAGAAGCCATCCGCACCTTTTCGCTGCATGACTGCAGCATGGATACCGCTCGGCTCTACATCACCTTTTTGATCGACATGATCATCGACCAAGGGATCCCCACCAAGGAATCGCTCATTTCCCTCGCGGACGATATCGAAGCCTATGTTTACAAATGCAGCATATCCCAAAAATGCTGCGTGTGCGGCAAAAAGGCTGGAGTCCACCATGTTGATAAGATCGGCATGGGAAGAGACAGGAATGCCATCAACCATATCGGGCTGCTGCATCTGCCGCTTTGCTGGGGCGTAAACAGCCACCATCAGGAGGTGGAACATATCGGCAACGCAGCGTTTTTGGAAAAGTATCATCTCACGGCGATCCCCATCGATGAGAGGATCGCTCGAATCTACAAACTGAGGAGGCAAGAGAAATGAACAAATTGACCATCATCGGCAACCTGACCAAGGATCCGGAAGCCCGAACAACCCAGTCCGGCAGCACCGTATGCTCCTTCACCGTTGCGGTGAACCGCCGCAAGTCCCAGAACAGCAATCAGCCCGAAGCGGATTTCTTCCGGGTAAACGCATGGAACCAGCTGGGCGAAAGCTGCCAGCAGTATCTTGCCAAGGGGCGCAAGGTCGCCGTGGTCGGTCGTGTGTCCGTCAGCACCTATCAGGCCAACGACGGCACCACCCGTGCCAGTCTGGATGTGATGGCTGAGGATGTTGAGTTTCTGACTCCCAAGGATCAGGGCGCAGCGCAGCCCCACTATCCCGCACCCAAGCCCCAGCAGCCCAACCCCGGCTGGCAGGAAGTTGACGACGATGAAGATCTCCCCTTCTGATAGGAGGGTATGAATCATGGAAATGACCTACGTTAAAGTCTATCAGGACTGGACGGAGGCTACATCGAAGCTCAAAGACGGGGAGAAGGGTCGCCTGATTGATGCTATGGTGGTTTACGCCTCCACCGGCAAAGATGTAAGCGATACGCTCACCGGGAACGAGCAGTACCTGTATCCGATGTTCCGGGCGCAGATAGACAGAGACCGCCAAGCATTGGCTTCGTACAGCCAAAGGCAAAGCGAAAACGGGTCTAAAGGGGGTCGCCCCCGCAAAAACCCAAAAAACCCACCGCTTTCCGATGAAAACCCAAAAAACCCACCGCTTTTTCCAGAAAGCCAAAAAAGCCAAGACAATAACAATAACAATAACAATAACTATGAAGCACCCCCCCTTACCCCCCCACAGGGGGATGGTGCCGGTGGCGGTGCCCGGTACATCGACGAACACATTCCCGGCATGACCCCGGCGCATTGGGAAGAGCTGCGATCCTTTATGGTCGATGGTCTCACCATCGACTTGATCCGGCACGCCGTGGATGAAGCCGCTGCCCAAGGCAAGCGCACATGGGCGTATGTCCGGGGAATCCTCAACCGCTACCTGACCGAGGGTATCACCACCGTTGAGCAGGCAAAGGGCGGGGACAAGCCCCAGCAGCCACACCAGCAGCCACGCACCCGTATCGAGCAGTATAACATCGTCAAAAACGGCAAGCTGATCGAGTGCACACGGGAGGTGCCGATATGACCCCCAGCATCTACAGCGACATCTCTGCCGAGCGCAGTGTAATTGGCTCCATCGTACAAGACAGCACCTGCCTCGACCTGCTTGATGTGCTTACCCCGGAGGATTACACATCCCCCGAATACGCCGCCATCCACCGAACGATGGCTACTCTGCGGGCACGGCGACAGCCGGTAGACTTGCAAACTGTATCCAGCGCGCTCCCGGCGGAGATGCAGCGCAACGGTGCAGCCATCCTGCTGGAGGCGATGCGCAGCGTACCCACTACCGCAAACGCCCACACTTACGCAGAGATCGTTAAGGAGCGCAGCCGCCGGAGGTCTGTCAAACGCATCTGCGAGGATGCCATCCGGCAGCTTGAGGATGGTGCCGATGTGGCAGCAGATGCCGCCCTTGATGCCCTCCGAGCGATGGCGGGCGGCAGCGATATGTGCATCTCCGCCGCTCAGATCGCCAGCCAAACCTACGACATGGTGGAGGCTATCGCCGCCGGTAAGATGCCGTCCATCCCCACTCCTCTGCCCGACCTCAACGCATTGACCGACGGTGGCGAGCGCAAAGGCGAACTTACCGTCCTCGCAGCCCACACCGGGCAGGGCAAATCCGCATTTGCGCAGGCGATAGCAACGACAGCCGCAAGCAAGGGGTATCGTGTGCTGCTGGTGAGCCGTGAAATGAGCGCGGAACAGTACGGAATCAGAGCCTTTTCCAGTCTCTGCGAGCTGACCTCCAGTGATATGCACAACGCCAAGCATATGGACGGCGACCAGTGGGCAGCACTCACCCGTGCGGCTGCAGAATTTGGACGGCTGCCAATCCAGTTTACCGACAAGGCGGCAACTGTGGAGGATGTGCGCATGGTCGCACGATCCATGCGGGGGCTCGACCTGCTCATCGTGGATTATATCCAAATCCTGCGGACACAGGGCAGCTTTGCCAGCGATAACAGCAGGGTAGCACACATCTCCCGCACGCTCAAAGAGATTTCCATTGACCTCAAGATTCCTGTGCTTGCACTCAGCCAGTTCAGCCGCCCGCCCAAAGGCATCATCAAGCGGCGACCCCAGCTCAGCGATCTGCGCGACAGCGGCAGCATTGAGCAGGATGCCGATAATGTGTGGCTCATGTGGCAGCCCACCGGCGAGGATGACCCCGATACTCCGCCGGGGTACGAGGGCTGGTACACGGCAGCGCAGGACATGGGCGACCGGTTCCTGTTGCTGGATGTAACAAAGCAGCGCATGGGCAGTATCGGCACCATCGGCGTGGGCTTCTCGCCAAAGCACATGAAATTCTACTCACCACAAACGGAGGGATAACCAATGGAACCGAGGGCACCCAAACAGGTAATACGCCTGTTCAATGACAATTTCCAGAACTACAAGCGGTATAACGTACCCAAAGCCCAGCTTGTGATCGCCGACATCCCCTACAATATCGGGCGTAACTTCTACGGCAGCAACCCTATGTGGTATAAGGGCGGCGACAGCAAAAACGGCGAAAGCAAGCTGGCAGGGAAAGCCGCATTCAACAGCGATTTCAATTTCAACGTCGTTGAATACTTCCATTTCTGCAACCGACTTTTGAAGCCCGAACCCAAGCAGAGCAATGGCAGAGGCAAGAGCAGCGATGCACCGTGCATGATCGTCTTTTGCAGCTTTGAGCAGCTTCAAACGGTGATAGAGACCGCAAAACAGTACGGTTTCGCCAAGCATATCCCGTTGGTGTTCATCAAGAATTATTCACCGCAGGTGCTGAAAGCCAATATGCGCATCTGTGGAGCAACAGAATATGGCTTGGTGCTCTACCGTGGCAGGCTGCCCAAATTCCGAAATAGTGGGCATATGGTATTCAACTGGTTTGAAATGAAGCGGGACAGCACCAAGGAATATCCCAAGATCCACCCGGCACAAAAGCCTGTTTCGCTGCTGAAACGGCTGATCGAAATCTTCACCGATCCGGGGGATGTGGTAATTGACCCATGCGCCGGAAGCGGATCCACCCTGCGTGCAGCCATGGAAACCGGACGATCCGCATACGGGTTTGAGATTAGCCGGGACTTTTACCGGCAAGCGCAGGAAAAGATGTTGACCGTTGACCATTCGCAGGTATCCATGTTTGAGGGAGGGATGTAAATGACCGTCAAATTCACCGTTTTCGGCGCACCGCAGGGCAAAGCCCGTCACCGGACGGCGCATCGTGGAACTCGTACCATCGCCTACACTCCCGCAAACAGCGCTGCTTACGAGGATATAGTTAAGCTGGAGTATCAGCGGCAGTGCGGGCACAAATTCCCCTACAAGACCCCGCTGCGGGTCAACATCCTTGCGTTTCATCCCATCCCCAAGAGCGCCAGCAAGCGCACCAAGCAAGGCATGGAAGCCGGGGAGATTTTCCCCACCGTCAAGCCCGACTGGGACAATGTCGGCAAAATTATCTGCGATGCGCTCAACGGCATCGCCTACCACGACGATGCGCAGGTGGTGTCGGCTACCGTTGATAAGCGTTATGGCGAACCGATGGTGTGCTGCGTGATTTCAGACGAATTGAAGGAGGACACCCCATGACCGACTACAAAAAACTTTCATCCGACGAGGTAGTGGCGCTGACCACAGACAACTGCTGCGCCAATGCCCTGCGGGATAACGCACCCAAACTCGCCCGCCGCCTGAATGGCAGCGGATTGGAGGATAACCTCACCAAAGCCGCTGATCTGGTCGCCGCCGTGGTGGAGTACATCATCGAGGGTGCGCCCGACCCTGACCAGCGCACGATGATCCTGCGCCGCATGGGCAGCTTGCAGCTGCAATTCGGGCACACCCGCAAGCATCCGGAAGAGTTAGTCATGATGGATATGGGCGACGCGCAGACCCTGCTTGCGCCCCTTTTTGACCGCTGCGACATCGATTGCCCGTATGATGCCCTTTCCGAAAGCGGCGTAACCTGCAATCAGGCAGGCATCGAGGCATGCGAGGTGCGCAAGGCATTGGCCCGCATCGGGGTAGCCGAGACAGGGCTGGGCGGCGAGTGCAAGTATCAGTTTTTGATCGGAGGGAAATAACGTGGATATGATGTTGATCGTCGCAATCGCCGGAACGCTGGCGGGAATCGTGCTCGGTTATGTGCTGGGGAGGTTTGGCGGTTGAAAAATTGTCGAAATTGCGGCGCACCATTCACAGGTAAAGCCAAATGTGAATGGTGCGGCACAGTTGATACCGAAACGAACGAAGCAGAAATGGAAATTCGAAGGCTCGAGCAAGAGATCGAAAGAATTCAATTGGCATCGAGCTTAAGTGCTGCATCCTCGTTCATAATTGACACACTCAGCAACCTGAACCCTTCGTATGAGTTGGATGCAAGGATGTGCTGCTGGCAAGCACAGCATGCCATAGACGGCTAAAACAACGTATGGGAAAGCATAATAGATTAGGAGGATGAATATGGGCAAAACTGCAGTTGAGATCAAAAAAGATGCTCTCGCTCTCATCCGGCAGACGGATGCAAGTTACCGGCAACTTAGCAAAGCCTTGTGTGGTAAGGAAAACGCCACCTTAGAAGAACTTTTACAGGGTGCCAGTCAAGTAAAAGCGGAACTTGCAGCCGTCAAGCGGGAAAGGGATGCGGCGGTGGCTGATTTGGGGCTGTGCGGTCTTTGCAAGGTCTGCAAGCACATGGAAACAAAATGCAATGATTGTAGGCGCTGTAAGCTGCGCATTGCATTTTGCGACAAATTCGAATGGCGTGGCGTTTGCCCGGATACGGAGGTGCAGGAAGATGTTGCCGAGTAGATGCTGGTTTTGCAAGCATTGGCTTTACTTCTACGTTTGCGCAAACCACGAAAGCCGTTTTTACGGCAACGAATGCAGTGCTTTGTTTTGCTGCGAAAAATTTGAACCGGGAGATGTGCAAGAAGATGACCATTAAAGATGTTGCTGTCATGTTGAACGGCAGAGAATACGGCTCGGAAGTTTCACCGGCAGAAGAAATCGAATTCAAAAACGCTGGCATCGTGGTTGTGTATGGCTATTCCGATGATTGTGTTGAATTCGAAGGGGCAGTCAATTCCGAAATTGGCATCTGGAACGCCGGGTACATCCCCCTTCTGAACGGGGTGCCTTCCGATATGGATTGTGCTACAGAAGTGATCAAGGCTTCCGGTTGCCCTACGTTGAAAGATGTATCCAAACGACTGAAACACATCAAAGTGAAATGTGGAATGAATGGCTGGGAATTTGATGCGGAATTCCCGCACGAAAAGTTTTCTATCGTTGAAAGAGAATCTGATGATCCGTGCGGCGAAGGGCTTGTTTATTCGCTGGCAGATTTGACGGAGGTGCAGTGATGAATAAGCCCGCCGTGATGATCAGCGTTCGACCCCCGCAGAGCTGGTGTTATGTGTTCGAAAAGGAGGTAGCAGCCAATGACAAAGCCTGATGTAAGACCAATTGATGGTAACCTATTGTTGAAATACCTTGCAACGGAAAAAGCAAACGCCAATCCGTTAGACTATAACACAAAAGCCACATATGCGGAGTGCATGAAGAGAGTAGACGCCATGCCACCCCTTGACTACGAGCCTGTCAGGCATGGTGAGTGGGTTGAACGCAAAGAGATTTTTGACGGCGAACAAGAGCCAGTGGACGCTATAGGTTGCTCGCAATGCGGAAAATCTCAAAGGGTGTTCAGGCGAACTCCTTACTGCCCTAACTGCGGAGCTAAGATGGACGGAGGTGAATCCCAATGACTGACCGGGACAAATTGATTAAGCTGCTTGATTACATCAGTTATGGTCAAGAGTTCTCCTGCTATGATTTCTACGATATGTCCGATGCTGCCGATTCCATTGCCGACTTCCTCATCTCAAAGGGCGTGACGGTTCGGGAAGGGATCAGCGTGGAGGGCTCAAAAATGCTTGAAACAAAGAAAATTCTTGACGCTACATGTGGTGGGAGAACCATGTGGTTCAATAAATCTCACCCCAATGCGGTATACTTCGACAAGCGTTGCGAACATTATGAGCATTTGTGGAAGAACGCTTGTAATTGCCGTTTGAATATTAGACCTGATATTCAGGGAGACTTTACAAACATGCCATTCGCTGATTGTTCGTTTTCATTGGTTGTATTCGATCCACCTCACCTTACCACCGCAAAAGAAACGGCGTGGCTTGTTAAGAAGTACGGCAAACTGGACGAAAACTGGCCAGAAATGTTAAGAGAGGGATTCAATGAGTGTATGCGCGTTCTAAAACCTGACGGGATCCTTATTTTCAAGTGGTCAGAGTACAACATTCCTGCTGCTGAGGTTTGGAAAGCAATAGGTCAAAGGCCTCTGTTTGGTCATCACAGCGGAAAGAACAGCAAGACCTTTTGGGGATGCTTCATGAAAGGGGTTGAGTAATATAGTGTTCCAACATTACCCATTGTGCCCGAACCACCGAAGGAGGAAGTACTGTGAATCAACTGATTTGTGACCGCTGCGGCAAGGTCATTGAAAAGCCGACAAAAAGAACCTTTCGATTGTTTACCGCGTTTCATATGGTACACTTCAGCCTTTTTTCTCCGTCTGGAGATAGCGACACGATTGACGAAGGATTCGACCTGTGCGGCGACTGCGCCGAAATTTTGTGGGATTGGCTGAAAAAGCCGAAGGAGGAATGACCATGCGTGAAATTCTGTTCCGTGGCAAGCTCGCCAACGGAAAATGGGCATACGGGAACCTTGATGTCAAGAAAACCGGGGTATGCATCATCACCCCGGATGATACGCCCATTGGATCCTATGGGCAGGTTGACACCGAAACCGTGGGGCAGTACACCGGGCTGGTAGATGCACACCGCAGGAAAATCTTTGAAGGGCAACTTGTAACGGCAACGCTTGAAGCAACCGTTGCGCAGCCGGAGTTTTCATGGGGAGCTTGCGAAGTGGTTTTCAGAGAAGGTTGCTTTGGGCTGCAAACGGATAAGGAGTTTATCCCGTTCCGAAGTTTTGCACCCCGTGTTGCGTTTGAGATTATCGGCGATGTGTATCACAGCGCAGGATTATTTGAGGGGGAGTGACCGTATGTTTGACCTGAACCAATTCGCCAAGGAAGTCCACAAAAACGCCATCGACCACGGCTTTTGGGACGATGCCACCGACGAGCGCATGATTGCCCTGATCCACTCCGAGTGGAGCGAAGCCCTGCAAGCAGACCGCAGCGGATGCGCCCCACTGGAAGTCTGCACCGAGTTGATCGACGGCGTGATCCGGCTGCTGGATTACTGCGCAGCCAAGGGCATGCTGGTCGCCGTGGACGAATATCGGTTCCAGCCGGATTTCTTCCCGATGGTATGTGAGTTGCACGAGCTGACTTATCACCTGCTGCACTTGGACTACAATGCACCCATGAAGCCGCACGAAAGAATGCACACGCTGCCGTTGGTGCGCATTCCTTCGTTGGCTTTCACTTTCTGTCTCTCCTACGGCGTGGATCCCTACGACCTGATGCGCCGCAAGCACGAATTTAACCTGACCCGACCCAAGAAACACGGAAAGCGCTACTAACGCAAAAAATCCCCCTGTCCGGCTGCATCCGGGCAGGGGGGCGCACAACCTGAGCTTGTGCCTCCAAATGATATCACAAGGAGGCGATGTAATGCAACCCACCACCCCCATGAATCCCGCCAAGCTGTATCTGCTTGGCTACCGTTCTGCTATGCTGAATCTCGATAACCACATCCGTGAGTACAACCGCCTTTCCAGCCAGTACGAGCGCATCAGGCAGGGATACGAGAGGGCAACAAAAGCCACCAGCAGCATGACCGCACTCCGGGTGTCCGGCACGCCCCAGCACGACAGCATGGCGAATGCCGTGTTGGAGATCGTGGATCTAAAGAAGGACATCGAAGCCCGCAGGGGAGAATGTGACGGCTCTCTCGATTGGCTGCTGGATGATATGCAGCGGCTTGCAGAAGCCGGGAAAGAGCGGCTTGATGTGATCGAACAGGTAAAAGACCACCGGCTGCGTGCGCTGCTCTATATGCGCTATTTCATGCCGAAAATGACATGGGTGCAGTTGGCGTTCCGTCTGTCCGAAGTCACCAAGGAGCAATGCGGCGTGGACAACGCATACAAGCTGCACGGCAAGGCTCTTGCCGAGGTGCGCCGGATTATCGGTGAATAAAAAAGACCGGGGATCACTCCCCGGCTTTTTTACTGCTCAGATATGCGGCAATGGCTGGCGGCGTTCCGTCATTCATGACCGATGAGCAAGTGCTGCCATCATGGTACAGAATATCCCCCGGCTGGCAGCCCAACATGGCGCAGATCTTGTCGATGGATGCCCAGCTGACCAATTCGCCGTTGCGAAGCTGCTGGATGGCACTTTCGCCCAGTATCTTGTCTTTGCGCAGCTTGTAGGTGGTGAACCCACGGCTGCCAAGAGCGGCGAGGACATCTATGGAGTACTGAATCATCAAACCACCTCTTAATAAATTATAACCAAAACATACACTCAATACAAGTGTACAATATGCACAAAAACATCCGCTCCATCTTTGTGCATATTTTCCTTGACATACACTAATAACAGGTGTATATTATCATTGTCAGGAGGGGCAAGAAGCCCACCAAGAAAGGAAGTAAGTACGATGAAACGCAATAACGAGTATTACAAAGCCAAAGCCATCGTCCGGGTTGATGGTGGAAAACGGGTTACGGTTACTATTTTCAGCCATTACGAAACGAAAGAAGAAGCCAACGAAGGCATTGAACGATTTGTGGAACTCGGTTACGACATCGTAAAAGCTTGGGTTGAATAAGGAAGAAGGGCAATGTTCAAGGTTTACGAAATTGGGAAGAACGGCAAGGCTTATGAAGACGGGAAGAAGTTTTTCTGCTTCGAGCACAAAGACCGCTTTGAATGTGAAGTTTACGTTGACCACCACAAATACAGCGCAAATGGAAAGCCGTTCGTGTTTGAAATCGTGGAGGAATGACCGCTATCCCGCCCCGGAGGCAAGCAGGAATCACCGCCAACAACGGCGAATAACTCAGCAAGGACAATCCGAAGGAGGAACCACAATGAAAAAGACAATCCGAATGAAAGCCACTTACCAGCGAGCCGTGAAAGAGGGCTACTCCCCGTCCACACACTTTTCCCTTCTCCCCGTTGAGGTAGACTTGGAAGCTCTTTCCCCGGCTGCCCGTTGGATCGCCGAGCGAATCACCGCCACTTATGTGGTGGACGAGTGGCGTGATCGCTGCCACATCATTTGCGAAGCCGGATTTTCCATGGCGGATCGGGATCGGGCAAAGGGTAAAAGCGATGATTATATCGCCAAAAGAACCGATGCTTGGGAGGATTACTACGCAACGCAGAAAATGAAGATGGAGCTTTGCTTTGGCACTCTCGGCTACCAAAAGCCCGAAGCCGTCATTGAAAAAGCTGTCCAAGAAGCCATTGACGCAGGAACTGCGAAGTTCCTGTGGAAGAACCCTGATACGAAAATGGTTGAATTTTTTGAAGTCACAGTGTCTGCTTTTTGAGAAGGAGGACAACACCATGACCACCACCTACGCCGCTCTCCTCTACCGCCACGAGGCGCACATCACCCACCCCACCAACAAGGCTCACATCCTCGCCCGGATCAACGGCGATCTGGGCGGCGACCAAGAAGGCGAGACCCTTGGTCGCTTCGCCACCGAAGACGAAGCCATCGCCTGTGCCCAGAAGCCCAATGTTTCCCCGATCATCAAGGATGCATGGGGCAGCGGTAAGCTTCTCCTCTGGGAGTCCACCGAGGTTGTCCGCATCGACATCGATGAGGACGGCGAAGAAATCTGGAGCGACGAATCCTCCGTCATCCAGTACCTCACCCCCGAAGAGCTGTCCGCATTCGTCATCGATAAATTTACCCCCGAAGAAGACGAAGAAGAGTAGGGAGGGCAAATCAATGGCAATCGCAAGCGTTAAGATCACCTGTACCACCTGTGGCAAGACTTTTGAGCATCGGAAGGAATGCCACAACCGCACCGAGGCTAACGAATATGAAAGCTGGGCAGAGAATCACATCGACACTTGCCCGGAATGCCGTAGAAAGCAAATCGCGGACGAAAAATCTGCCCTGTTGAATACTGTTCTGGGCGAATACGATCTCAGCCTACCAGAACTGGATGGCGTAAGCGAAAAGCAGATCTCCTATGCAGTCAGTGTTCGCAATCGCTATCTTTCTGGAGATATCGTTGCCGTCAAGCGGTACGGCAAGGGAATGCTGCAGTTCTCCGACAATGCCTATATGCAAGAGTTTGAAAGAGAATGCGCCAAGCACGGCATGACAGCCGAAGAGGGGATTGCGTATTCGATCAAAGAGGCGGGTCTGGACACAATCCACTTTTTGCTCACCAGCACCAGTGCCGCAGATGTGCTGGATCACCTCAAACGATAAAGAAAAGAGCGGCGTGAAATCAATCGTCAATGGGCAAAACTATGCAAGATAGGAGCAAAATCATGACCGACAGAATTCTCACCGCCTACGATGCCCTCAAGTCTGTCAGAGCAGCGGCAAAGGCAGCCGGTGTATCCGTCAAAACAGCTCTCAAAGTGCTTATCTCCAATGGTGTGTATCCAACTCCACAGGCCGAGCTGGTCAATCGTCTGGCGCAGACCCTCACCGTCGATGAGATCGCCAACCGGCTAAACATCACGCCCAAAACCGTCAGGACTTACCTGCCCTATACCAAAGGGACATACCTTACGGAGGACAAGAGCATCAACGCCCAGCGCATTGCAGCATGCAGGGAGCGCAAAAAGACGCAGAAGTGAGGAAAAAACAATGGAAAACATCACGGTTATGCTCAACGGTTATGCTCAGCAATTTGATGCAGTAGTCAATATGATGGACGACGAAATTCGGGAAGCACTCCACAGCGAGGGCATCGAAGACCCACAGGCGTTTGTGGATGCCTACATTGCCCGTCACGCCGAAAAGTACAGCGGCGAACAGTTTGACATCTGATAACCAAAAGGCAAGGAGGAAAACACCATGCCCACCACCTACACCCTCTACATTTCCGACCACGGCGATCTCATCGCCCGGATCCCCGATCTCCCCACCATCGAAGACTGCATCAAGCACATCCCCGGCCACGGCGGGCGATGCTGCTGCACCATCTCCACAGCCCGCTGCGAAGCCACCGTCCAGTACGATGATTCCAGCAAAACTTGGTTCCTCTATGACGGCCCGACAGACAGCTTCCGACCGTCCACCAAAGCAAAAGCCATCGCGCACTTCAAACGCTGGCTTGACTAACCAAAAGGCGCAGGGCCTCAGCCCCGCGCCTTTCTTAGTATTTCCAGTGCCACTTTTTCATGCAACTTAATATCAAAAATCGCCGCTTTTTGATGTTTTACCCCTCAAATTTGCATATTTGCTGCAAAAAACTATAACTATACTTAGAATTTCAGCGTAGAAAGTTATAAAAAACGAAAAAACTTATAAGATTACAGTCTTTTACAGCTTTTTTCTGCTAAGATGATACCGTCAAAAGCGACCACCCACCCGGGCAGGTCGCTTTTTTGGTGCTTGTGCGCCTCCCATTAGGGCTATAAGCCCGACCCGCTGCCTAAACATCTCCGGGCACGGGCGCAGCCCAGCTTATGGGCTGCTATTTGCTGTCTTAGCTCAACAGGTAGAGCAGCGGCTTTGTAACCCGCAGGTTGTGAGTTCGAATCTTACAGGCAGCGCCAATAGGTAGCGGCATACCGCCGGGATTTAGTGCGCCCGCCCAGCGTACGACCTCCGCATGGTGGGGTGTGGAGTGGATCAGGGCAAAAGGAGGGGATATCGTGGAGATCATCATGAAAAAGGTGTCGGAGCTGACACCGTATGACAAGAATGCCAAGAAGCATGATGCTGCACAGATCGCAAATGTGGCGCAGTCCATCAGCGAGATGGGATGGAAGCAGCCCATCGTGATCGATGCCAATGGCGTGGTGATCGTCGGGCATTGCCGTCTGTTGGCTGCCAAGAATCTCAAGCAGAAGGAAGTGCCTTGCGTGGTGGCTGATGATCTGACCCCTGAGCAGATCAAGAAGTACCGCATCCTCGACAACAAGCTGGCAGAATCCCCTTGGGATATCGACCTGCTGGCAGAGGGCTTGGCAGACCTGAGCTTCGACGGGTACGAGATCGACTTCCCTGAGTTGGATGTATTAACTGGGGGGGATGCTACCACGAATGACATTGTCGAAGATGATTTCGATGCAGTGCCTCCCGAAGAGCCTCAAGCAAAACTTGGCGATTTATATCAACTTGGTCACCATCGCCTGATGTGCGGGGATAGCACGGACGCAAATGCATGGGCGGCGCTTATGGATGGCGAAAAAGCCGATATGGTTTTTACTGACCCTCCTTATGGCGTATCCATTGGCGACAAAAACGCCACGCTTAACAGCGTCCAGCCGTCTGGACGCTGCACAACTAACATCGCAAACGACACTATGTCGGAAGAAGAACTCTATGATATGCTCAAGGCTGCATTTATCAATGTGAGAGAGAATTGCAATGATGATGCGGTTTATTTTGTCACCAGCCCCCAAGGCGGGAGCCTTGGTCTGATGATGATGATGATGAAGGATGCCGGTCTTCCTGTTCGCCATGTACTGATGTGGATGAAGAACAGCGCAACATTCTCTCTTGGTAGGCTGGATTACGATTACCAGCATGAGCCGATTTTTTACACATGGACAAAGAACCATCATAATTACCGTGGTGGAGAAAACCGTACGACTGTATGGCAATACGACAAGCCGCGCAAGTGCGATATTCACCCGACTATGAAGCCCGTCGAGCTGGTTGCCAATGCTATTCTTGACGGCACAAAAGAGGGCGACGTCGTTCTTGATGCTTTTGGTGGCAGCGGCACGACCATGATTGCATCGGAGCAGCTTGGACGAAAAGCACGGCTTATGGAGCTTGATCCGCATTATGTTGATGTAATCATAAGCCGATGGGAAAGCTACACCGGAAAGAAAGCGGTGCTTCTCAATGCCTGACCCTATCCGCGCCGCCTATGTGGCTAACATTGCTTGCGCCAAGGAGGAAGCCCGCAAGGCTGGCTGCATCCACAAGCGCGACCTGATGAAGCACATCCGCAGAATGGAGAAAGAACTGCGGGATTATGACCGCTTCCACCGCGAAGCAGGAGGTGAGACCCATGCCCCGTGGCACACACCCCAACAGCCTCGCCAACTTGAAAAAGGGCAAGGCTACCCAATTCGGTGCCAACGGCAATTCTACGGCGAGTGATGCCGGGAAAAAGAGCGCCGAGAAGCGAGCCGAGCGCAAGACCATCAAAGAGGGTTTGCTCCTGTTGCTGGGCGAGCAGCTAAAGGACAAAGACGGCAAGCCCTCCGGCAAGACCACACAGGATGCCATCATTGCCGGATTGGTCAAGCGTGCCGTGTCCGGGGATACCCGTGCTTTTGAGATCATCCGGGACACCATCGGTGAAAAGCCGATTGAAACCGTAAACGTGAACACCGGCGAATACTCCGCCCTCGATGCGGCATTCGCCGCCATGGACGATGATGCCACATGACCCCACAGCAGCGGGCGCAAGCCCTGATTGCCGATCCTGTCCGGCTGGGAGCCGCCCTTGGCTATGACGGATTCCGCTACGGTCTGCATGACCGCTGGATCCGGCGCATGGTGAGCGGCACAGAGGACTTTACCCTGCAAGCCCACCGTGGCAGTTATAAGACCACATGCCTTTGTGTAGCCATCGCCTT
Organism: Faecousia sp.; assembly: GCA_045578895.1. Taxonomy (GTDB): domain Bacteria; phylum Bacillota; class Clostridia; order Oscillospirales; family Oscillospiraceae; genus Faecousia. The sequence goes on from JAZNLC010000151.1 coordinate 41,809, forward strand.
GATGATGATCCGTTATCGGGATAAAAACATCATCTTTCTGCGCAAAACCGATGCCGACGTGATCGAGGTCGTGAAAAACGTTTACCGCATCCTGTGCAGCGACATATTGCAGGATATCTACCGGGCGTTGACCGGTGGAAAGCTGGATATCGTCAAATCCACCGGCACGGAGATCACCACCAGCGCATACTGTGCCCCCCGTGGCGCATCGCAGTTGCTTGGCATCGGTATCGGCGGCAGCTTGACAGGTAAACACGCCGATATCGTCATTACCGACGATATCATCAACCTGCGTGACCGTCTGAGCGCAGCCGACCGGGAAAAGACCAAAGCCGTTTACATGGAGCTGCAAAACGTGCGCAACCCCGGCGGCAGATTCATCAATACCGGTACGCCGTGGCACAAGGAAGATGCATTCACCCTGATGCCACCCCCGGAGCGGTACGATTGCTACCAGACCGGCATGCTTGATGCCGAAACGCTGGAAGGGCTGCGCCGGAAAATGACGGCTTCCCTTTTTGCCGCCAACTACGAGCTGCAGCACATCGCCGCCGAAAACGCCCTGTTTGCCACCAGCCCCGGCAGAACCGACGATATCACCCGCCTGTATGACGGCATCGCCCATGTGGATGCTGCCTATGGTGGCGAGGACGGCACTGCATTTACCTGCGGCTGCCGCCGTGGCGATACGCTGTACCTGTATGGCAAACTGTGGCACAGGCATGTTGATACCGTGATGGATACCATCGCCAGCGAGTGCAAGCGGCTCAGGTGCGAACCGTTGTACTGCGAGACCAACGGCGACAAGGGCTTTTTCGGGCGGGAGATCCGAAAGAAGGGCATCATCACCCGGATGTATGCTGAGAGGGAAAACAAATACTATAAGATTTCAACGTTCCTCCGAAAGTGGTGGAGGGACGTTGTTTTTGTCGATGGCACCGACCCGGAGTACATCGCACAGATCATGGACTATACCGAGGATGCCGCCCACGACGATGCCCCCGACAGCGCAGCCTGTGTCTGCCGCATATTAGACCGCAGGGA
>JAZNLC010000152.1:0-11109 GCA_045578895.1 Faecousia sp.
GGCAGGTGCATGATCTTGCGGCCCTCGTTCTGCATCTTCATTTCCTCACTGGTGTAGCCCTCGAACTGCTCGCCGCCGATCTGGGGGATCAGGTTGTAGGCGATCTGATGGGAGAACACCTTCGGCTCATAGGTCTCGCCCTTGCTCAGCGCCTCCACCTCGTTCATCAGCTCTACAGGGCCGGCAGCGCCCGCGCCGGACACGGCCTGGTAAGTAGAGGTGGTCATGGTGCGGATGGGGGCGATGGAATTCAGCGCGTTCACGGCGGTCATGGTAATGATGGTGGAGCAGTTGGGGTTCGAGATGATACCCTTGTGGAGCTTCACATCCTCGGGATTGACCTCGGGAACGACCAGAGGCACATCGGGGTTCAGGCGGAAAGCGGAGGAGTTATCCACGAACACGCAGCCTGCCTTGACGATGGCGGGAGCGAACTTCTCGGCAATGTCATTCTCCGCAGCGCCCAGCACGATATCCACGCCCTCAAAGGCGGTGTCGCAGGCTTCCCGGATGACAACATCCTCGCCCTTGAATTTCAGAGTCTTGCCCGCGCTTCTGGCAGATGCCAGAGGGATCAGCTCCTTGACGGGGAAGTTGCGCTCGGCAAGAATATTCATCATTTCCTGTCCCACAGCGCCGGTAGCGCCCAGGACGGCAACAGTATAAGTTTTCATAGTAATACCTCCCATTTAATCTGTGTCATTGCGGGCCAGTGCGTACACTGGCGTGGCAATCCCGTATCCATTTCCAAAGCCTTACGGGATTCCCACGGCCCTAAAGGGCCTCGGAATGACGTGTTTGTTAACTGCGTACTATTTCGCGAAACTATCGTACAGTGTCCGGATGGCCTTGGAGAAGTCCTTGTTATCCACGCCGAAGATGATGTTCAGCTCGTCAGGGCTTTGGGTGATCCAGCGAATATTGATCCCCGCCTGACCCAAAGCGCCAAAGACCTTACCGGAAATACCGGGGCGCTTGCTCATGCGGCGGCCCACGGCGGCGACCACGGCGATCTGATCGATAACGGTGAGAGTGTCCGGCTTGATCTCCTGCTGCACCTCTGCCAGAATGGTGTAGAGCTTGGGGGCAATGGCTTCCGTTTCAATGATGACGGAAACATTGTCGATGCCGTTGGGCACATACACAACGGAGATGTTGTGCCGCTCGTAGATGGAAAGGATTCTGCGCAGCAGGCCGACCTCGTTGGAAAGCCCCCGCTTGGTCAGATGCACAATGGAGAAATCCTTCTTGCCGGTGATGCCGGTAATGAAGCGGTTGGGCTCGGAGTCGGAATCAAAGCTTTCCCGGATCATGGTGCCGGGAGCCTCGGGATCGTTGGTATTGCGGATGTTCAGGGGGATGCCCTTTTCCCGCACCGGGAAGATGGTCAGCTCATGAAGCACCTGGGCGCCGGAGTAACTCAGCTCCCGCAGCTCGTCGTAGGTGACCTCAGAAATCGGCTGGGGATCATCCACGATCCGGGGGTCAGCCATCAGAATGCCGGAAACATCCGTCCAGTTTTCGTAAACATCGGCATCCAATGCGGCAGCGGCCAAAGCGCCGGTGATATCGGAGCCGCCCCGGCTGAAGGTCTTGACAGCACCGTCGGGCATCACCCCGTAGAAGCCGGGAATGACCACACCGCCGTGTACCAGGTTCTGCAATCTGCGGTAGGAAGCGTCCTGATCCACCGTGCCGTCCATCTTAAACAGCACCCAGTCGGCGGCATCCACAAATTCATAGCCCAGGCAGGCAGCCATCAGCTTGGCGGAAAAGTATTCGCCCCGGCTGACCAGCTCATCCTCTGTGATCTTTTTCTTATCCAGCCGCTTTTTCATTTCCTCGAATTCCGCTTCCAGCGCGATGTCCAGACCCAGCTCGTCACGGATCTGCAGGTAGCGGTTTTTGATCATATCAAAGACCGGTGTACAATCCATGCCGTAGCGGATGTGGGCGTGGCACAAATACAGCAGGTCGGTAATTTTATGATTTTCGGCAGTGCATTTACCGGCGGCGGAAACCACCACCACCCGGCGGCTGGGATCTGCCAGGACGATATCCCGTACCTTCCGGTACTGCCCGGCGTCAGCCATAGAACTGCCGCCAAATTTTGCAACTTTCAGCATTTTCTCTTTCCTTCTTTCGAGAGGTATAAGCCTCCCTTGCCTAAAGGGAGGTGGCTGCCCAAAGGGCAGACGGAGGGATAATTGCCCGCAGGGCAATATGCCGCAAAGCGGCATGAATCCCCCAGTCAGCCTGTTCGGCTGACAGCCCCCTTTAGGCAAGGGGGCCTTTGGGATTATTCCGCAAAGGCGGCGATGAAGGTGTTGGGGTTCTTTGCCAGCCATGCGTGCATATCGCTGACCTTCACAGGCTTTGTCACGATGGCCTCGCCCCAGGTATCTTCCTTATTTTCTTCCAGCCAGGCATCCTTTGCCGCCACATAGAAGCGCATCTCGTGGTCATTGACGGCGGTTTTCTTACCGCCGTAGGGGGCATAGAAGCCCTTGCCGAGAGACAGATCCACGCAGTCCTGCAGTACATTGTATGCAGTGGGGTAGCGGCCTGCGCCCTGACCGTAAAGGCTCTGGCGGCCGGAGGCGCTGCCCTCCAAAGTGATGAGGTTGAAGTTCATGGGTACGGCAGCTTCCAAAGCGCCGGCAGGGAACAAAGTGGGCTGCACATGGGCTTTCACCGTTTCCCCTTCGCAGATGCCGGTGCCGATGAGCTTGCACACGAAGCCATGGGCCTTGAAATTCTCCACATCGGAGGCCGAGATGTGACGGATACCGGCAGTGGGAACGGACTTGCCATCCAGGCTGATGCCGAAGGCAATGTTGGAGGAGATAACGATCTTGTTCCAGGTGTCGATGCCGTCCACATCGGCAGAGGGGTCTGCTTCCGCATAGCCCAGTGCCTGAGCCTGCTTCAGGGCTTCGCCGTAGCCGAGACCCAGCCGGGTCATGTTATCAAGAATATAGTTGCAGGTGCCGTTCATGATGCCGTAGACCTTGGTAATGGTCTGGGCTCTTCTTGCTCTCTCCAGTTCGGAAAGCCAGCAGATGCCGCCGCCCACCGCGGCGGTGCAGCGGAACAGGATGCCCTTTTCTTTGGCAAGGGGGATCAGCTCGTCATAAAAGCCGTTGACCAGGGCTTTGTTGGAGGTGACGATGTTCTTGCCTGCCTCCATGGCGGCACGGACGAATTCATAAGCCGGATGCAGGCCGCCCATGGCCTCCACCACGGTATCGATCTCCGGATCGTTTACGATCTCCGCGATATTATGCACAGCCTTGGCATCGGGCAGGTCGATCTCCTCCAGGCACAGCACCTTGCTGACACGGATGCCCTCCACCGTCTTGGTCAGATCGTACAGGCCCTTGCCCACAACGCCGAAGCCCAACAGACCGATATTCATAGTATTTCCTTCTTTCGGTGTATGATATAGAAACAGGTGTATTTCTCTCGAAAACACTTGCTTTTTGCACGGAAACAGTATATCATATAGAAAACCAAATTGCAACAATGGCAAAAAGTCCGTAAATCGGTCAAAAACCCCCGTTTTTTTGTGCAATTTGCTGTGAAAGTACTGTAAAAGCCTCCCTCTGATGAGGGAGGTGTCTGTCCAAAGGGCAGACGGAGGGAGAGATTCTATGCGCTACCATTCAACCCGAAGCTTACAAGATCCCATCTCCGGCGCGCAGGCCGTGATCAAGGGCCTTGCCCCCGACGGCGGCTTATATATGCCCGACGCAATCCCCGCCTTTGATTGGCAAGCCTGCCTGGGTTACGATGCCTGCGGCATGGCCACGGCCATTTTGTCCGCCTTTCTGGGGGACATTCCCAACATGGACACCCTGGTGCAGAAGGCCTACACCGGCAAATTCTCCGCTCCCGGCTTGACCCCCACGGTTTCCGTGGGCGGCTTTTCCGTTTTGGAATTATTCCACGGCCCTACCTCCGCTTTCAAGGATGTGGCGCTGTCCATGCTGCCCCAGCTGCTGACAGCGGCAAGAGCCAAGGAAGGCTTTGAAGAAGATATTCTGATCCTTACCGCCACCTCCGGCGACACGGGCAAAGCCGCTCTGGAAGGCTTCAAGGATGTAGAAGGCATCAAGATCTGCGTCTTCTACCCCGACGGCGGTGTCAGCCCCGTCCAGCGGGCGCAGATGGTCACCCAGGAGGGCGGTAATGTTGCCGTCTGCGCCGTCAGGGGCAACTTTGACGATGCCCAGACCGGTGTGAAGAACATCTTCAACGCCGTCCGCAGTGCTCCTGCCGGGGCGCTGTCCTCCGCCAACTCCATCAACATCGGCAGACTTGTGCCGCAGGTCATGTACTATTTTAAGTCCTATGCCGACCTGCTCAGCCAAGGCAAGATTGTTTTGGGCGACGAGGTGAATTTCTCCGTCCCCACCGGCAACTTTGGCGATATCCTGGCAGGCTACCTGGCAAAGCTGTTGGGTCTTCCCGTAGGCAGGCTGATCTGCGCCAGCAATGCCAACAATGTTTTGACAGACTTTATCCGCACCGGCACATATAACCGCCTGCGCACCCTGCACAAAACCCTGTCCCCCAGTATGGATATTTTGGTATCTTCCAACTTAGAGCGGCTTTTGTACCTGCTCAGCGGGGATACCGGGCTGGTAGCTTCCTATATGGCGCAGCTGAGCCGTGACGGCAGCTACACCGTCAGCGAAAATCTGCTTGCCAAGATCCAGGATCTGTTTTGGGCAGGCTGCTGCGACGATGCCGGCGCTCAGGCCGCTATCGCCCGTGTATGGGCAGAAAACCGTTACCTCTGCGATCCCCATACCGCCACCGGCTGGCAGGTCGCTGAAGATTATGTAAACCAAACCGGTGACAACCGCCCCATGGTCGTGCTTTCTACCGCCTCTGCCTATAAATTCCCGGCAGCTGTCCTTTCCGCCATCGGCGGCGACATTTCCGGCGATGAATTTGCCCAGCAGGCAGCCCTGGAAGCTTTAACTTCCGTCCCCATGCCCCAAAACCTGCGTGGCTTAAAAGAAAAGAAAGAGCTGCACACCACCGTCATCGAAAAAGACACCATGCTCTCCTATGTCCAAAACCTGACTTTTTGATCCGTAGGGGCGGATGACCACATCCGCCCGGGCCGGTGTGGTCACCGGCCCCTACCATTACTGTCGAATCTTACGGGAGGAAATTCCTATGAACAAAGTAACCGTCCGGGTGCCGGCCACCACCGCCAATTTGGGCCCCGGTTTTGACGCTTTCGGCTGCGCCCTGAACCTTTATACAGAAGTCACCTTTGAACAGACCGATTTTGGTCTGGAGATCACCGGCTGCGACGAAGAATTCGCCGGCCCGGACAACATGGCCTACACCGCCTACTGCGCCGTGCTGGCATCCTTGAGCGAGGAAGTACGGGGTGTGAAGATCCACATTGAAAGCTCCATCCCCATCTGCCGTGGCCTGGGTTCTTCCGCGGCGCTGCTGGTAGCGGGCGCCATCGGTGCCAATGTGCTGCGGGGCAGCAAGCTCTCCACCCAGGGCTTACTCAACATCACCAATGCCATGGAAGGCCACCCGGATAACCTTGCCCCGGCATTTTACGGCGGTCTCACCGCCTCTATGGTGGATAACGGCCTGCCGGTAACCGTCAATTTCCCCCTGCACCCGGACTGGGAATTTTTGGCCCTGGTGCCGGACTTTACCCTCTCCACCCCCAAGGCAAGAGCGGTGCTGCCCAAGGAAGTTTCCCGTGCCGATGCCATCTACAACATCTCCCACGGCGCTATGGTACTGAAAGCTTTGGAGCTGTGCGACGAAAAGCTGCTGCGCAATGCCATGCAGGATAAGCTCCATCAGAACTACCGCAAGAGCCTCATTCAGGACTACGAAGCCATCGAAGCGCTGGTGCGCACCACCGGCGCGGCCTTCTGCCTTTCCGGTGCCGGTCCCACCCTGCTGTGCATCACCCGCAACGAAGGGCTGGAAGAGAAGCTTGCCAAAAAGCTACCCACTATCACCAAAGCGAACTGGGAAATGCTCCCCCTGCACATCGACTTCGACGGCGCAAAGATCATCGAATAATAGAAAACGCGGCACCCTTTTGAAGGATGCCGCGATTATTATTTACTTTTCCAGTGCCATGACCTTATCGATCCGGCGCTGATGCCGTTCGTTGTGGGAAAACTCCGTGCCGATCCAGGTATCCACGATCTCCAGTGCCAGCATCTGGCCGACGACACCTGCGCCGATGGCCATCACATTGGTGTCGTTGTGCTCCCGGGTCATCCGGGCGGACATCACATCGGAAAGCAGCGCGCAGCGGATGCCGGGAATCTTGTTGGCGGTGATGGACACGCCAATGCCGGTGGTGCAAAGCACAATGCCCCGGTCAGCCTCGCCGTTGGCCACGGCTCTTGCGGCAGCGGCGGCAAATTCGGGATAGTCGCAGCTGTCCTTGGTGTGGGTGCCGAAGTCGGTGACCTCGTGACCCTGCTTGGTCAGATGCTCCACTACCAGGTTCTTCAGTTCCAATGCGCCATGATCGCAGCCTACAGAAATCTTCATAATCCATTCTCCTTTGTTATATCACATATCCACCGTTGACAGGAATCACCTGCCCGGTGACAAATTTTGCTTCCGCTAAATATTCCATGGCTTTCGCCACATCCTGGGCAGTGCCGTTTCTGCCAACCGGGGATTCGGCCGCCATTTCTTCCAAAATTTCGGGATCCACCGTGGCGCACATATCCGTCAGGATCACCCCCGGGGCGACGCAGTTGACCCGGATGCCGCTGGGGCCAAGTTCCTTTGCCAGGGCCTTGGTCAGGGCGATCACCGCGCCCTTGGTTGCGGAGTAGGCGGCCTCGCAGGAAGCGCCCACCTGCCACCACATGGAGCTGACGGTAATGACGCAGCCGGCCTGCTTTTTCAGGAAGGACGGCATGGCCGCATTGACGCAGTGGTAAATACCCTTGACATTCACATCGAAGCTTCTGTCCCAGTCGGCCTCCGCCATCATGCTCATCAGGCCGCTGTGGCAGATGCCCGCGTTGCAGATCAAAATATCCACTTCCGGGATCTTCCCGAAGGCGGCCTTTACGGCACTGCCGTCAGCCACATCGCAGCAGATAGCCGTCGCGCCGGTTTCCTTTGCGACAGCTTCCGCCGCTTCGTGATTCTTTTCATACAGGAAATACACCCGGTCTCCCCGCCCGGCAAACAGCCGCACAGCTGCTGCGCCGATGCCCCGGGATCCGCCGGTGATAACTACCGTCTCCATGGGACTTCACCTCCGGGAAAGTAACGGGGCCGCCGCGTCCGCAGCAGCCCCGGCATATCTATTATCTTCTGCGGCTCTTGGTCCGGTGATCGGAGTACTGCCGGATAGAAGAGATCTTGCTGTCGGATTCCGACATAAACTGCTTGAGCTTTTCCTCGAAGAGCTGATCCGCGGTCTTGGGCTCCGGGGAAGGGGTAGGTGCTGTACGGGCGGGACGGTTGGGATTGGGTGCGCCCTCTCTGCGGAAATTGTTCCGGGGTGCGTTTTCCCGCTGAGGCTTGGCCTCCAGCCGCTTGATGGACAGGTTGATCTTGCCGTTTTCGTTGCCGATGACCATGACCTTCACATCCTGACCCTCGGTCAGATGCTGGCGGATATCGCTGACAAAGGTATTGGCCACTTCGGAAATATGTACCAGGCCTGTCTTGTTTTCCGGCAAAGCGATGAACGCGCCGAAATTGGTGATGGTTTTTACTTTACCCTCTAAAATTGCTCCAACAGTTAACTCCATAAAATGTTTTGCTTCCTCCAATTCATTCCGGTTGAATCACAATGCTGTCCGGTTTGATAAGCCCCAGCCGTTCCATCGCGATACGGATGACTTCCTTAACAGTACCTTTCTCCTGCTCGTACTGCTCCAAAAGCGCGCTTTCCTGTTCCAGGGCAATCGCCTGCTGGCGCAGGTCTTCCGTACGCTGCCTGGTTTCGTTAATGGCGCCCCGCAGCACCAAAAGAGCTGCCATAGACAATACGATGGCCACCGCCACTACGATCCTCGTCAGTGTCGGTGTTCTTTTGTATACCAGTCTGATGGATGCCAAAAACTTTCTGATCCGCGTCATGGGGTCCTCCGGTTTTCCGCCGTGTATACCGACGGTTATTCCATTTTATTGTAACCCATTTTTTCAAAGATGCAAATATATTTTTTATAATTTGACGCATTTTTTCAAAAAATTTCTTACCCGGATAGAGAATCAGTCGGAGGAAACGGCCCAGGGCCTTCCAAAATCCGGCAAAAACCGGCCGCAGCCACCGGCCGAATGTCAGCAGCCATAAAAACAGCCCCCCATACATGGCAGCGTTGTCCCCGAACCGGGGATCCCCCCGGCACACAGCGAAGCTGACTACGAGGGTGCCGTACAGCAGTGCTGTCACAAACAGTGTATCTGCCAGGGCTCTGGGCCGCAAAGGCCGCAGAAAGCTGTACACCGCCCCCAGCAGCAGACCGCACAAGCCGGCTGCCCCCATCCGCCAGGCCGCCAATGCCGGGGGGATCATCCGAAGAGACGGCGCCAGCCGCCTTTTTGCTCTTTCGGTTCTTCGTAAATCAGCGCACTGACGGTGCCTTCCACCGCCACGCCTTCTGTGGAAAGGGTCTTCAGCTGCAGCTGCCGTCCCTGGACCACCAGCGTTCCCATTTCCGTACGGAGCACCACAGTATCTTCGTCAAAGCTGACCACCTCCGTAACGCCGCTCACCGTCAGATGGCTGCGGCTGTTCAGTGTCAGCTTATGGGGCATACGCAGTTGTTCCGCCACTATCATCCCTCCTTGCTGAAAAAGCTTATGCGCCGCCCCGGAAAAAAAGTACAATTCCCGTTGCACTGCTGCCTGCCGTCTGCTAAAATAGAGCTACCATAAATGATCGTTTAGCGCACTACCTCCACGTCATTGCGAGCCAGTGCGCACACTGGCGTGGCAATCCCGTTCCTCTTCGGAAATCTTACGGGATTCCCACGGTCGCTTCGCTCCCTCGGAATGACGTGCGTCTTAGGCGGCTCGCCGCTAAACGATCATTTACAGCAGCAACCACATGGAAAGGGGCAAATATTATGGCACAGGAAGTATTGTTTTCCGATCTCGGCAGCTGCTTCGGCCCTGCCGAAACGCTTTCCCCAAAAGGCCGCAAAGACAGCTGGCGGGTGATCCCTTACCGCAGCGGCAACATCACCGGCACCATGCTCTCTTCTTTGAACGAGGGCTTCCCGGAGGATGTGACCTTCGATCCCCAGCTCACCGGCTGGTATAAGATCTATGTATGCCTTCCCACCTTCCCGGACCTGGAAGTCCACCTGAAGCTGACCCAGGACGAGGGTGTTTTCAAGCTTTGGCCGCTGACCAAGGAAGGTCTGACCTTTACCCAGCTGGAAGAATCCTTCTGGCGCTGCGCCAAAATGGACGGCCAGTCCGTCACCCTCTCCAAGCAGGCCATTTCCAAGTATTGGACCCGCACCAGCATTCTGGCATGGCTGCGCTTTGTACCTATGACCGACGATGAAGTGGCGGAGCTGCTGGCCGATCGGCTGCGGCAGGATACCAAGCGGCTGTACGTCACCGACGATATACACAACAAGCTCTTCGAGGGCGATCCCACCGCTCCCGGCTACTGGGACTGTGTGGTGCTGCCCTATGAGGATTCCGATGTGCGCTGGCTGTCGCTGGAGCGGATCACCTCTTTCATCAGCGGCAGCTGCCCCGACGGTGATATGGACAGCTATGCCTTCATCCGCAGCGGCGACCGGGGTCTGCAGGCCCAGCGGCATCTGTTCGACTCCCCCACGGTCTTGAAAGAACTGGTGCGCAAGGGCCATGAACGGGGATTGCTCATGAGCATCTCCCTGCGCATGGGTGCCTGGGGCATCGGCTTCCCCCTGGACCAGTGTTATTTTGACTTCGACCCGTATCTGGAAAATCCCCAATGGCGCTGCGTGATGCGTGACGGTATCCCGGCCGCCGCCTTTTCCTATGCCTATCCCGAAGTGCAGCAAATGGTCATCGATATGCTGCTGGAAATGGCCGCCTCGGGCTGTGACGCGGTGACCCTCATTGCCCACCGGGGCATCCCCTATGTGCTGTTTGAAGAGCCGGTGGCGGAACGCTTCCGGGGGGCCTACGGCGAAGATCCCTACGACCTGCCGCTGGACGATCCCCGGCTGAACCGGATCCACTGCGACATTATGACAGAGTTCTTCCGCAAAGTCAGAAAAGCCCTGGATACATACAGCCCCCACCGGCACATCGAGCTGCACCTGCGGGCGCTGCACAGCGTATACGATACCAAATATGTAGGCCTGGATACGGAAAGGCTGGCGGCGGAGGGTCTTATCGATGCCGTCATCAGCTACCCCAACCGCTACCGGGAGGTCTACGGGGAGGGCTGCATTCTGCCGAGCGGCCGCATCGATATGGACCGCTACAGGGCCTTCGTCAACGACCCTGCCGGTCCGCGGCCCTACCTCCATCAGGGCGATCGGGCCTGCTTCGGTCCCTGGCCGGATTCCCGGGGCGTCCCCCAGGGTCCCGAGACGGTGGCCCAGCAGGCAAAGCAGTGGATGGAACTGGAAGAAACATACGGCATTCCCGTCTATATCGACATCATGCCCCGGGTGATGCCGCCGGAGGAGCTGCGCCAGCGGGCGCTGGAGCTGATTGAAGCCGGTGCCGACCGGTTTGCCCTGTGGGACACCTTCGGCCGTGTCACCCCCCGCGCCATGTGGGCTATGGCACGAAAGCTGGGTCATACGGAGCTGGTCAAGCAGGGTTTTGACCCCGAATGCCGGATCTTCCGCCTGCAGGAGCTGGCAGGCAATGACATCAGCCGGTATCTGCCCATTTGGGGCGGCTGACAAATCATAACCACCGGTGGTATGCACCAGCCCCTTGGGGCCTTATATCAGCCGAGCCTACAGGCTCATTGAATTATCTTTCGCTTGCGTATTCTGCCCTACTACCGCAGATGCGGTTATGCGCGCACCCAAGGCCCCCTCTGACGAGGGGGCTGTCAGCCGAACAGGCTGACTGGGGGAGAGAATTTTCTCTACTTGTTTCTCTCCCTCC
>JAZNLC010000153.1:0-9669 GCA_045578895.1 Faecousia sp.
ACGGCCTTCGATCTTAATACAATCTACACCTGCGTCCTGCAGGTCTTTCAAATGGTCGATCATGCACATATCCCGGGAATTCAGAATATATGTGCCCTTCTCGTCCTCAAAAACGGGGAAGTATTCACCGGGCCGCTTTTCCTCCATCAGGGCGTACTGGTAGCGGCAAGGTTGGGCGCAGGCACCCCGGTTGGAATCACGGCCGGTCATGTAGTTGCTTAGCAGGCAGCGGCCGGAGTAGCTGACACACATGGCACCATGACCGAAAGTCTCAATCTCCAGCTCCTTGGGAGTCCTTTCCCGAATGGTGCGGATCTCCTCTAAACTCAGCTCCCGAGCTAAAACCACACGCTGGGCGCCAAGGTCATACCAGGCTGTGGCACATTCGTAGTTTGCTACAGACTGCTGCGTGGAGATATGCCGGGCGCACTTGGGGGCATATTTTCCCGCTAAGGTGAAGGCTCCCAGGTCTGCCAAAATCAGCGCATCCACGCCAGCGTCCTGAAGCTGCTCCAGATAGGCGGGGAGTGCGGCCGCTTCTTCGTTTCGGGGCATGGTGTTTACTGTTACATGCACACTGACACCGTGATCGTGGGCCAGCTTTACAGCCAAGGGCAGCTCTTCGGGGGAAAAGTTACCCGCAAAGGCCCGCATGCCGAATGCGGTACCTGCCAGGTAAACGGAGTCAGCGCCGTAGGCAATGGCCATCTTCAGCCGTTCCATATCGCCGGCCGGACTTAATAATTCAATCTTTTTCATTTAATTCGTTTCCAGTGATCTGACGTAGTTGACATTCTTATCATGCTCAGCGGGGGTCTTGGCGAACATGTGCTTGCCGGAATTGGGATTAAATACATAGAAGTAATAATCCGTCACGGTGGGATCCAATGCGGCATTGAGGCTGTTTCTGCCGGGGTTGGAAATGGGACCGGGGATCAGACCCTTGACCGTATAGGTGTTGTAGGGATGATCCATTTGCAGGTCTTCGGAGGTCAGAGGTTTGGTCTTGCCGGTTTCAGGGTCGATATTGCCGCCCAACGCGTAGATCAAAGTGGCGTCGATGTTCAGGAAGGGGTAATTTGCCGGGTTGGTCAGACGGTTATAAATGACGGAAGAGATGTCGTAACTTTCCGCGTCGTCAGAGGTTTCCTTTTCAATCATGGAAGCAATGATAATAATTTCACGGATGGTGATCTTGCGGGATGCTATGGTGGCTTCGTCATAACCCCGAGAGGCCAGGACAGCCGCAAGCCGCTCGTTCAGAGGATCCAACCTGCTCTTCATGATGTCTGTAAAGCGGTTATCGAAGTTGTCCAGGAACTTGCCGATGACACGGCCGGGTTCATCGTTGGTATAGAATTGGTAGGTGTCAGGGAAGAGATAGCCTTCCAGGCAATACTTGTCACCGCGCTCCAACCCTTCCAGGAACCAGCGGTCTTTGATATCGCCGTTTGCCGCGTACTCTTCCAGTTCAGCAACAGAACACACGCCGTTTTCTTCCAAAAGGGCAAAGATCTGGGCACATGTGTAGCCTTCCGGGATCAACAGAGAAATGGATTCCCGGGCAGGGGAGTGGTAGGACATGGCGTTGACCAAAGCGTGATAGTCGTACTTGCTGTTGAGGGTGAAGGTGCCGACGGAGATCTCTTCTTCTGCGTTGGTCAGGTCAGCGTAAAGCTTAAACAGCTCTTCGTACTGGATCAAACCGGTATTCTTCAGCTTGGCGGCAATGGTGTCGATATTGTCACCGCTGGAAACCGTTATTGTGTATTCTTTATCCGGGTGGCCGAAAGCCAGCACTTCCGCGGCGCAGATCCACAACATGCGGCCCAAAGAAACGCCAATGGCCAGGGTGATCGCCAGCCACACCACAGTGGCAAGAATATGAGGGATGCCCAGTAGACCGTAGCCTTTTTTCATCTTGGGGCGGCGCTTTGGCAGGGGCTGATCTTCTTCCGGGTCTGCTGCTTCCGGTTCTTCCGGCTGATCCGGAATCAAACTGGGATCCACATAGTCTTGAATGGGGGGCATTTCCTGCACCTCAAAGACGGTGGTCTCAAATGTAGCGCCATCGATATTGGTGGGCACCGGGTGATCGGCTGTGTCAGCAGCAGGGTCGGCGTTGACGGATTCCCCCGGGATCTGATCGGGGTTCCCGTCTTCCGGATTGGACAGGCCGGAACCGCTGATGGCTTGCTCGTCAGCCAGGATCTCATCACCTACCACAGGATCGGACAACAGCTCGTGGCTCAGATCCTCGGCAGAAGGTGCTTCTTCCGGTACGGAAGACTTTTCGCCGGAAAGAAAAACGGTGTCGCTGCTACCGACAAAGTCGGTAGCCCCATCTGCCTGAGAAGGTGTCTGTGTGCCATTGTCCATGATGGATTGCACATTGGAAGCAATATCGACTTCTACATCATCGGAAAGAAATACTGAGGGTTCCGGACGAGTTTGCTTTGGAATATTGGAATTCTGTTCGTTGGTCATGGAAAGTCCTCCTGTCAGCGAATCACGATCTGACGCGCGACGGTATTTGCGGCTTCTTCACCCTTCAGTGCGGCGACCAAAGCAAGACCGAAGGGAATGGCACAGCCGGCAGATGTGCCGGTAATGATCCTGCCGTCGGTAACCCAGGGGGCGTTTTCTGCCATGATAGCGTTGCCCATGGCTTCCTCACAGCCGGGATAGCAGGTGGCATGCTTGCCGTCGGTGATATGCAGATCAGCCAGGATAGTGGGACCGGCGCAGATGGCGGCCACATAACACCCGTTTTCATAGGCGAAGGAGATCGCATCCATGGCCTCTTTGCTGGCGCGGATCGATGCAACACCGCCTAAACCACCGGGCAGCACGACCATATCCATATTGGTCAGATCCATTTCACCCAGTTCAATATCCGTTTCCACACCGATACCGTGGCCGCCGTATACGAGTTTACCGTTGATGCCTACGGTCAGAACTTCCACACCGGCGCGTCGCAGCAGGTCAATGGGTGCGATGGCTTCTGTTTCTTCAAAACCGGTACCAAGCAGAACATATACCATTGTGAATTCCTCCTTGTATGCCGGAAAAGAACTCCGTATGCACTAGCATACCCTGTTTTTGCAAGAAAGTTCCGGCAGGCTATAAAATCTTACAATACAATATAACATATTCCGGCGCGTTTGTCCACCTTTGCGCTGACGGGAAATCTTAATTTTCTATAAACGCAAACCTTGCATATTGCTTTGAAAACTGTTAAAATAAAAAGAAGACTATATGACGAAGTACGAAAAAGGATGACTATCATGACAGAGAATATTACTTTTCAGGATTTGGGATTATCCGAGGCTATGCTGAAGGCGCTGGAAAAAAAGGGCTACGGCTATCCTACCACCATTCAGCAGCAGGCGATTCCCGAATTCATGCAATGGAAAGATGTGATTGCGAAGGCACCTACCGGCACCGGTAAGACATTTGCCTTTGGTATTCCTATGATCGAGCATATTGATGCCGATTGTACCGATGTTCAGGGTTTGATCCTGGCACCGACCAGAGAATTGGCACTGCAGATCGGTGACGAACTGCGGGGATTGTTGACTTATTATCAGAACATCCGTGTAGCGGTGCTGTACGGCGGTGCCGGCATCGGTTCGCAGATCAAGGCATTAGAAAAAAAGCCCCAGATTATTGTGGCAACTCCCGGCAGACTCATGGATCACTATAACCGCAAGACCGTTCGGCTGGATAAGATTCAAACAGTCGTCCTGGACGAGGCGGACCGGATGCTGGATATGGGCTTTTTCAAGGATGTTACCAAAATTATTGACAAAGTGAAGAACCGCAAGAACCTGGGCCTTTTTTCAGCTACCATCTCCCAGGAGGTTATGACCGTTTCCTGGATGTATCAGCGGGATGAAGTGGAAATCACCGTAGAACCCAAAATGGAAGACCGCCCTGACATTGACCAGTACAGCATCACTGTGACACCTCTGGAAAAAGCAGAGACTACGCTGCGGCTGATCCGCAGCCAGGGCTATGAACGGATCATCATTTTCTGCAACACCAAGCATATGTGCCAGCGGCTGTGTGATGATTTCCAGCGGGCCGGGGCGGATTGCGAGTGTATCCACGGCGATATCCGCCAGAGCCTCAGGGAAAAAACGATGCAGCGTTACCGGGACGGTAAGCTGGCTATCCTGATTGCTACGGATGTTGCTTCCCGTGGCATTGATGTGGACGATGTGGACTGTGTTATCAACTTTGATGTTCCCGAAGAGAATGAATACTATGTCCACCGGATCGGCAGAACCGGCCGTGCCAAACGCAAGGGTGTTGCCTGGTCCATCGTGGGTAATTTTCCGGAAAAGGCAAAATTGGACGAGATCGCGAAGTTCTCCAATTACACGATTAAACCGATGCTTCTGGGTGAAGACGGATCGCTGACCGAAGAAGTGGTCGCACCGCCAAAGCTGCCCAAGAAGCGGTTCCGTTGAACGCCCCGGAAGCCGGATTCCTGCTGCTGACCAGCTGGCTGGGAGATCCGGAAAGAAAACCTTTGACGGTTTCCCAACTCCGCACTTTGGCTGCCCGGATCCGGGCGGCGGAAGCGCCGGCGGAAGACCGGGAGCTGGCTGTGGAAGATCTGCTTCCATTGGGGTATTCCCGGGACGCTGCGCAGAGAATCGTAAAGCTCCTGGATGAGCGGCAGGTGCTGGAATATTATCTTTCCAAGGGCAGGAAAAACGGCTGCAACGTACTGACCAGGGCGGGAAAATCATATCCACTGGCCGTGCGTAAGCGTCTGGGAGATGACAGTCCCGGCAGCATATGGGCAAAAGGGGACACCTCTTTGCTGACTACACCGATGATCTCTCTGGTGGGAAGCAGGGATCTCTGCACGGCAAACATGGAGTTTGCCGCAGCGGTAGGCAGAGAAGCTGCCCTGCAGGGATATACGCTGGTCTCCGGTAATGCCCGGGGCGCGGATAAGACAGCTCAGGAAAGCTGCCTGGCTGCCGGCGGCAATGTTATCTGTGTGGTGGCGGACAATCTGGGAAAACACGCGCAGAAGGATCGGGTGCTGTACCTTTCCGAAGACGGGTTTGATTGCGCTTTTTCTTCTCAGCGGGCACTGAGCCGCAACCGGATCATCCACTGCCTGGGGCAAATGACCTTTGTGGCGCAATCCGCTTTGGGTACCGGCGGCACCTGGGATGGAACCGTAAAGAATCTGCAAAACAGATGGAGTACCGTATTTTGCTATGATGACGGTTCAAATGCGGCGGGGGAACTGGAAATGCTGGGTGCGCATCTGATCAAAGAAGACCGGCTGACCGATTTCAAGAAACTTTACGATGAAAATGCGGACTTATCCATAGCATTATAAAAGAGAATATGCTATACTGACAAAAAATACTGGAGGAGATACCAATGAGCAGAGCTGATGAAATTTACCGCGCTACGTGTCTGGATATTCTGGAAAACGGCTTTTATGACACCGACCTGCAGGTGCGTCCCCACTGGTCTGACGGAACACCTGCCCATACGGTTAAGAAATTCGGCGTGGTTAACCGCTATAACCTGAAGGAAGAATTCCCCATTATGACCCTGCGTCGTACATACTGGAAGAGCGCTGTGGATGAGATGCTGTGGATCTGGCAGAAAAAGTCCAACCGCATCTGCGACCTGGGCAGCCATGTTTGGGATGAGTGGGCAGGTGAGGACGGCACGATCGGCAAGGCTTATGGCTATCAGCTGGGCAAAAAATACCAGTTCCAAAATGGTGCAGAACCTATGGATCAGGTGGACCGTGTGCTGTATGATCTGAAGCACAATCCTGCATCCCGCCGGATCATGACCAATATCTATAATTTCGAAGATCTGCACGAGATGAATCTGTATCCCTGCGCTTACTCTATGACCTTTAATGTCACCGGAAATACCCTGAATGCTATTTTGAATCAGCGCAGCCAGGATATGCTTGCTGCCAACAACTGGAATGTGGTGCAGTACGCGGTGCTGACCCATATGATGGCCCAGGCTTCCGGCCTGGAAGTCGGTGAGCTGGTCCATGTGATCGCTGACTGCCATATCTATGACCGCCATATCCCAGCAGTCAAAGCAATGCTGGAAAATGAAGGCTTTGAGGCACCGAAGTTCTCCATCGATAAGAGTATTACCGATTTCTATGCCTTCACCAAGGACAGCTTCCGGTTGGAGGACTATAAGTTCCATCCGTTCGACTATGAGATCCCTATGGCGATCTGAGGTGACTTATGGAACTGATCGTTGCTGTGTATGATGATTGGGGCATCGGATGCTGCGGTACGCAGCCCGTTGCCCTCAGCGTAGACCGGAAATTCTTCCGGGAGACTACCAAGGGCGCATGCGTAATCGTGGGCAGAAAGACTTTGGCGGATTTTCCGGGCGGCAGACCGTTGCCCAACCGGGTCAATGTGGTGATCAGCCGGGGTGACAGCACCATAGAGGGTACGCATCTGTGCCACAGCCCGGAAGAGGCCGCAGAGTTTACCAAGCAGTTCCCCCGGGTCATGGTCATTGGCGGCGGCAGTATCTACCGCCAGATGCTCCCCTTTTGCAATAAGGCCTATATTACCAAAGTCCATGCTGCCCCTGAATCCGACACCTACTTTCCAAACCTGGATGAAGATCCCGATTGGCACTTGTCAGAGGTGATCATGTCCGGTGAGGAGAACGGAATTGCCTACGATATCTGTGTATATGAACGATAAGAAAAAGCCGCTTAGTTGCGGCTTTTCTTGTTGCTTTTTTGGCAGTGTGTGCTAAAATGCAGTTAGCTATTACCCGGTACTGCCGGCGACGGAGGTTTTGACATGAAAGCGATTATCAATGGCAAACTGGTATTTCCTGATCAGGTTATGGACGGCGGTGTCATTTTGATCGATAGCGGCAAGATCATTGCCAGCGGCGATGTGTTGGTGCCTGCCGGGGCTGAAGTCATGGATGCGCAAGGCGCTTATGTTGGCCCGGGTCTGTTTGATATTCACTGCCACGGTTATGCTCAGGCAGGTGAGAATCCTGTGTTCTGCTCTTCTATGGAAGAACCGGGTAGAGTGGCTGCTTTGCATATGCGAAAGGGCACAACGTCTATTACGCCCACCATGGGATATTCGTCCACGCAAGAGGAATTCCTGAAAGCCGTTGAACTGTGTAACGCGGAAATCAAATCCGGGGAAACCTCCATTGTGGGTATCCACTATGAAGGCCCTTACATCAATCCCAATTTTGGTTCTCACAGCGATAAGTGCTGGCGGTACGATGAAGAAATGGCGGAAAAGATCCTCTCTGCCGCCAAGGGCAATGTGAAGCACTGCACTTACGCACCGGAAATGCCCGGCGCGGAAAGATTAGAAGAGCAGATCGTCAAATTCGGTGCTGTACCTGCCATCGGTCATACAGCAGCTGCGCCTGCGGATGTGGAGCGGGCAAAGGACAAGGGCGCTAAGATCGTCACGCATCTGTTTGATGCCATGGGTTCCTGGACCGGCGCTCATTGGGAGGGCGGTGTGCAGCAGGATTCCGCCGCGCTGATCGCGCTGGCGGTTCCCGGATTGTACTATGAGCTGATCTGCGATTCCCGTGGTATTCATGTACCGCCTTACTGTGCGAAGATGGCGCTGCGTGCTGCGGGTGAGGATCATATTATTTTGATTACCGACTGTGTGACCCGGGTTTCTCATAATCCTGCAGACTATCCTCCTGAGGATAAGATGAGCGCGCCGGATCTGAACTTCAATGAGGTGGGAGCCCTTTCCGGCAGCCGACTGGTACTGGCAGGCGCTTGCGCCAACTTTATCCGCTATGCCGGCAGTGATGTGCGTGTGGCTTTCAAGTGCGCTTCCACCAATCCCGCAAAGGCTTTGGGAATGGATGAAAAGATCGGATCTATCTTCCCAGGGCGGGATGCCAATATCATTCTTGTAAATGATGCGTTTGAAGTGCAAAAGGTTATCTTCCGCGGGGAAGAAGTCAAATAAGAAATCGGGTGTGACGCAGGTCACACCCGATTTTCTATTTGCTCCAGCCTCTGGTGCAGGCAACAGCTTTTTTCCAGCCTTCCACCCGCTCCATGCGGCTTTCTGCATCAATCTCCGGGGAGAAGCTCCGGTCTACTGCCCAGTTAGCGCGGATATCGTCCAAATCTTTCCAAAAGCCCACTGCCAATCCTGCCAAATACGCGGCACCCATTGCGGTTGTTTCCACACACTTGGGACGCAGCACCTCACCTCCGTTGATGTCTGCCTGGGTCTGCAGCAGGTAACCGTTGGCAGCGGCACCACCATCGACCTTTAAGACACTCAGGGTGATGCCGGAATCGGCTTCCATGGCTTTCAAAACATCGTTGACCTGATAGGTCAGAGAATCCAGTGTAGCCCGGATAATATGGTTTTTGTTTGTGCCGCGGGTCAGACCTACAATGGCACCCCGGGCATAGGCGTCCCAATGAGGCGCACCTAAACCGGTGAAGGCAGGAACCACATAGCAGCCGTTGGTATCCGGCACTTTCCGAGCCATATACTCGGAATCGGCTGCGGAATCGATAAAGCGAAGCTCGTCCCGCAGCCACTGAATGGCTGCGCCTGCTACAAAGATAGAACCTTCCAAAGCGTATGTAACCTTCCCATCCAAGCCCCAACCGATGGTGGTGACCAAACCGTTTTTGGAAGCGATGGGTTGCTCGCCTGTGTTCATCAGCAGGAACGCGCCGGTACCGTAGGTGCATTTGGACTCACCGGGTGTGAAGCAGGTCTGGCCGAACAGGGCGGCCTGCTGATCGCCGGCAGCACCGGCAATGGCAATGGGCGCACCGAAGAACGCAGCGTCGGATACACCGTAGATGCTGCTGGAAGGAACCGGCGTGGGGAGCATGTTTGCAGGGATCTCCAGCTTCTGCAGAATCTCAGTATCCCAAAGCAAGGTATGAATATTGTAAAGCATGGTGCGGGAGGCATTGGAATGATCGGTGACATGGACTCTGCCGCCGGTGAGCTTCCAGATGAGCCATGTTTCCACCGTACCAAAAAGCAGATCTCCCTGCCTGGCAAGTTCCCGTGCGCCGGGTACGTTTTCCAGCAGCCAGCGGATCTTTGTGCCGGAGAAGTAGGGGTCAATAACCAGGCCGGTCTTCTGCCGGATGGTATCCACCCAACCTTCCTGTGTCAACCGGTCGCAATAGGGGGCAGTACGACGGCACTGCCATACGATGGCGTTGTGGATGGGGCGGCCGGTGTGACGGTTCCATACAATGGTAGTCTCCCGCTGGTTGGTGATGCCGATGGACGCAATGTCTGCTGCCGTGGCCCCCACATTGGCCATAGCCTGCTTGGCCACTTCCAGCTGGGTGGAGAAAATCTCGTCCGCATCATGTTCTACCCAACCGGGTTTGGGAAAGATCTGGGTAAATTCTTTTTGGGCAACGGAACAGATGTTACCTGCTCTGTCAAAGAGAATGCAGCGGTTGCTGGTGGTACCTGCGTCCAAAGCCATGATGTACTTACTCATAATAACACGTATAATAAAAACCATCTCGAAAGGGGTGGTTTTTATCATATCTCCTTCCTTAAAAAGATTGTATCGCAGGAGTAGCTACCTGCGTTATAATCAGTACAAGCACTGTGGATTTGTTGCTAATGTAATACGGCTTGA
>JAZNLC010000154.1:0-1882 GCA_045578895.1 Faecousia sp.
GAAAAAGACAAGCGCCGCCATGTTAACTATCAACACTACACAGGCCGCGTTTGGGGCACCGCCCAAAACTACGATATCTGCCTGAACAGCGGCACCATCGGTGTAGATGCCTGTGTGGATATTATTGTTGACTTAGTAAACGCTTCCAAAAAGTAATCATCAGACAGCAAGAAGCTGTCCCCAAGGGGGACAGCTTCTTTTTTATGTAATTTACAGCTTAGCGCAGAATTCCTTGATCCGGCGCATCGCTTCAATGATATCTTCTTTCTTTGCCGTATAGGCCATGCGGATAAAGCCTTCGCCTACACTGCCAAAGGCGCTGCCGGGAACACAGACCACGCCGGCTTCTTCCAGCAGGCGGTCACAGAAGGTCTTGCTGTCCAATCCGAAGGCCCGGATATCCGGGAACAGATAGAAAGCGCCCTTGGGCTCTACGCACCGCATACCGGGAATGGAACGGATACCTTCCAATGCAACCTTTCTGCGTTCTGCGAAAGATTCCTGAATGCCCTTGGTCAGCTCCCGGTGCTCCAGGGCATATACTGCCGCATACTGAGCGGCAGCATTGGCGCCGGAGTTGAAGTTCTCCTGCATCTTAGACATCCGGTCGATAATTCCGGCAGGTCCGGCAGCATAACCGATACGCCAGCCACACATAGCATAGGCTTTGGAAAGGCTGTTGATCACAACCGTGCGTTCCTTCATACCGGGGAAAGTAGCAATGGATACCGCTTCTGCGCTGTCATAAACCAAGGTATTATATACCTCATCAGACAGCACCAGCAGATCCAGTTCCTTACAGACTTCCGCAATCTCTGCCAGGTTTTCTCTGGTCATTACATAGCCGGTGGGATTATTCGGGCTGTTGATCAGCAGAATTTTGGACTTACCGGGGACATAGTGCTCCCGAATGGTCTCTGCCTTCAGCGCAAAACCGGTTTCCGGATCTGTGGGCAGTTTCACGGCAACACCGCCGCAGTATTCTATCTGAGAAGCGTAGTTCAGCCACTGGGGATTTTGGATCATTACATGATCACCAGGTTCCAGCAGTACCAGCATCAGCAAAGACAGTGCGTTCATAGCACCAATCGTGACCATGATCTCATTGGGGGTGTACATATTGGGTTCGGGCAATCCGTACTTGGAGATGGCTTCCCGCAGCATCGGTAAACCGGCATTGGGCGTGTAGTGCGTAAATCCTTTCTGCAAAGCCTCAGTGCAAGCCTCACAAATCGGTTCCGGTGTGGGCAGGTCCGGTTCGCCGATACCCATGCTGATCACATTTTCCATGGTTCTTGCCTTGTCAAACATGGCACGGATCGCACCCTGCTGCAGTGCAGCCGCTTTTGCGCTTAACCATTTTTCGCCGTTCATAATCTTGCCTCCATATCTTTATTGTCCGTGATATTGCATCACAAAATTTACAAATGCCATAACTGCGGTTTTCATAGCATCTTCATCGATCTTAAAATCGGGTCTGTGCGCTGTTGCAACACAACCGTTTTTCTCATTGTAAATACCGTAGCGGAAAAGCATACCCGGTTTTGCGGATGTGAACCAGCTGAAATCTTCTGAGCTCTTCTTGGGCTTTATAACAGTCATCTTTACGCCCATTGCTTCCGCAACATCGCACATTTGCTTTGACAGGCCCGGATCGTTATTCACCGGAGGACAGCTCATATGCCACTCCAGTTCTGCCTTTCCCCCGTACGCGGCTGCAATTTCCTGAATGATCTGCTCTGTTCTTTGGTGGACACGTTCGGCAAATTCTTCGTCATAGAATCGGAAAGAAATATGCTGCGTGCAGAGGTCAGCGATTACATTATGGACTTCACCGCCGTTGAACACGCCAACAGACCAAATATACGGCTGCTCACCGGCT
>JAZNLC010000155.1:0-4994 GCA_045578895.1 Faecousia sp.
TGCGGCAGCCAGATCCTGAAATGGAATCGTTTCTATTTTTTCAACTTCAGATTCAGCAATTCCAGCATGCTTCAGCACCAATGCGGCCAGTTGGCGGGAAGAACGATCCAGATTTGTCGGACTGTCTGCAACCTTCCGACCGCCCATGACGCCGCTCATCACGATGGCTCGGTGATACAAGCCGTCTGCCGAAGGCATTTGCATCAGCGTCATCACCTTACCGCCGCCGCCCGACTGACCAAAGATGGTCACATTTTCCGGGTCACCGCCAAAGGCCGCGATATTGTCCCGTACCCATTCCAGCGCCGCCACAATATCTGCCTGCCCCAGATTGCCGGTGTAAGCATACTTTTCACCATACGCGGACAGATCCAGATACCCCAGCACATTCAGCCGGTGGTTCACCGTTACGACCACCACATCGCCAAACTTGCTCATCTCTTCGCCGTCATAAGCATAGTGTTCAATGCCGGAGCCGGATTCAAAGCCACCGCCATGCAGCCAGAAAAGGACGGGCTTCTTGGCCATTGGGTCAATGGATTGCGTCCAGATATTCAGAGAAAGGCAATCCTCATCCTGGGGATAGAATACATGGCGTACCACGTAATCGCCGCCAAACCAGCCGCGCCCCAATTCCGGGCAAGCATAGTCGTATACATTGGCATCTCGGATGCCCTCCCATGGCTCCACCGGCTGGGGCATGTGATAGCGCTTGGCAGTAGCATATTTGACCCCTCGGAAGATATAGGTATCTTCCGCAATCAAACCGCGAAGCTTGCCCGCCTTGGTTTCCACAACGGGATGATCAAAGGTATGAATGACTTGTTTGGTTAGCTTTTTGATAAACACAGTGGTACTCCTTTCTTTGGAATCGCCTGTTCAATCCTTATCGGAAGTCGGGCAGTTCATCCAGCGTAATGAAATATTCGCTCTGATAGATCTCCTTCAGTGATGCCGGCGTGTTGGACTTGCCATCGGTAATAAAATCGGTATGCCATACCATGAACATAAGCCACGGGGCGTTCTCGGCAAGCATCTGTTCTTCTGTCGGGATGCTACCGCACTCATGAAACACGATCGGCATTCCTTCCGGAGCAATAGACTTGACCTCTTCATACAGGCGACCGTTTGCGCCGGGGGAATAGCTGTCTGCACCGATCAGGTCAACATAATCATCGCCGGGGTACCAGGCGGCCATGTTTCCACCGTTGCCGGAATATCCCAGCAGCCAGATCAGATTATCCAGGCCCCAGTAATCGGTGTAGCGGCTGTACATCAGCTGCCAGAGCTTGACGAAGCTCTCGCTGCCGCCCTTGGACCACCAGAACCAGCCGCCGTCCAGCTCATGGAAGGGCCGCCACAGCACCGGAACACCCGCGTCCTCCAGCTGCTGCAGGTAGGGGACGGCCCGGTCCATGGCTTTGAGGAGCCTGGCATATTCGCTTGTGCCGGGGGTGAGGGCCTTGTCCCAGTCGAGGTTGTGGGCCTTGCTCTCGTTGTAGCCGGAGGCAAAGTTGCTGCCGGTGTGCCAGCAGATGTGCGGGATACCGCCCTTCTCCCACCACTGGATGGAGCGGTTCACCACGCCCTGGAAGTCGTTGTGCATGAAGTCCAGACCGCGGATGGCGGGCAGCTTGCCGGTGTGCTTTTCGATGAAGTTCATCTCATAGTCCGGGGAGCCCATCCAGGTGGATTCCATCTGGCCGGTGAGGCAGGCGCTGCCCCAGGTCTCCTGGAGGTAGGCATACACTGTGCGGGCTTCGGGGATGGCGTTCTCGTTGGAGAGGTCGCCGTCATAGGTGTGGATGATGGCGTTGGCGGCTTCCACTTCTGCCAGATGGGCGGCCATTTCCGCTGCTGCATCGGCTTCGAGGAAGTACAGCCCGGCAACGCGTCCGCCGTTCCATGCACCGAGGGAGAACTTTGTCACTTTGTCGGGCGAGACCGCGCCGCCGCCCATGGTGATCAGCTCGCTGATGGGGATGAGCATCAGGCGCTCCTTGTCCGGCTGATCGGAGATGGCCTTGATCTCCTCCTGCTTGTAGTTGACATTCAGGCCCAGCACGCCCCAGCCGCCGTGGGTCACGTCATCACAGGCCCACAGCAGGGCGATGGCGTCATCCAGGTCAGCGCCGGTCAGCCAGGAAATATCGGACGGGAAATAACCCTTGTTGGTCGCGCCGGAAAAGAGCAGCGTGCCCTTTTCGAGAATGTGGTTCTGGGCGGCGATGCGGTCTGCCTCGGCCATGCTGTTTCGCACAGCTGGGGCTTCGTTCGGGGCCCAGACTTCTTCCGCTGCGGCGCAGCATCCGAACAGAAACAGAAAGGCAGCTACCACACTCAGGATACGTTTCATTTTTTGTCCACCTCCGGGAGCTTTGCCCATGCGCTTCCGAAAAAAGAATCTGGGAAAAGCTCCGCCTTTTTTCTTATATCGTAGCATGCTCCCGTCAGGGATTCAATGCTAAATTTTGAACGCGCTTCAAAAATATGAACATGTATTCTTGCCGGCTATTGACGAGAATACACACTCAACGCTATACTGTATTCAAATTTATTCGCAAGGAAGATGAGTTCATTGCAGCAGGATTTCTGTTTCTATCCGTTTCATCCGGAAGTACGCAAGCTGCCCGTTCACTTAACCGGCATCGGCAGTACAGATTATCAGCAGCCGGTCAGTCGCCCGGAGGGCTATTTCTGGCATCAGTTTCTTTTATGTACCGCAGGAAAAGGCTCCCTTATACACGATGGTACAGAAAGACCATTTCACTCTGGCGACTGCGTTTTCCTTCCTGCCGGCATTCCACACGCATATTATCCAATTGGAGAGAAGTGGGGAATGCAATGGTTTACTTTCGATGGGCATACTGTTGTGCAGCTTCTGGAGCAGTTCGACATGACAAAACCCGTTCGACTAAGCAACCAGAGCAGCGCTCTTTTGCAATCTCTTCACGCAAGAATGAAGGCTGCTCTAATGAGCGACCGGATCTACGGCGTGTATACTTGCTCTGCGCTGGTATATCGTTTCCTGTTCGAATTCCATCGGCTTACTTTGATCCGCACAGATGCCAGCAATCACCTGATTACTGGTACACTTAGCTATATTGACCACCATTACCACGAGGACCTTTCCATTCAGCAACTGGCCCAACATGCCGGAGTAACATCACAACACCTCTGTCGAGTATTCCGGGAGGTGATACACATGAGTCCGGGGCAACACATTACCCAGCGACGCATTCAAGCTGCGCAGGAGCTGATATTAACGACATCCCTTTCGTTTTCAGAGATCGCACAGCAGACTGGATTTACCTCACCTGGCTATTTCAGTACGGTTTTTCGTAATTGTGTAGGCATTTCACCAAGTGAATATCGCAATGAATTCAACGTAAATAGAAGAAATGAATAAGCAGAGAAAGAAAGTTCCAATGTATATTCATTATCACGGAACAAAGTATATTGAATACGCTATAACCGTCGAGAGAGATTTACCATAGCCGAGAGCAACCGAACGGTTACTCTCGGCTATCTTCGAAATAGATTACCTTGCATTTTCAGTGCTCTTTTGGTGATTTGAAAGAAAATGCAAAAACACCCTTGACAAAATAACGCCTCATGGTGGGAGGGTTCTTAAGGATGAATTGATCCCACAATGAAACAATGAGCATCCGGCAGAAAATGTCGGATGCTCATTTGCTTATGGGGCTAACAAACGCAATGCACTGGAACAGTGCGTATAATTGCGCCCTCCTGTGGATTTTGGGCTGCTCGCCAAATTGCGATTTTACAGCCACGGATTCATTCAAAATAGAAATGGCAACCAGGAAAGTCCAAAAAGCAGCAGACTTGCTGTCAGCGCAAATGTCCCAATCCAGGCCGCTAACACATAGGCGGAATTCAGATTGTTGATAAACTGTAGCTTGCTGATGTACCACAGACCGTCCCGTTCCTCCAAAATGCCTGTGATCCTGACCGGGATGCGGAAACACCAGTAATCCAGCCTAACCTGTGCTGGCAAGACGAAGTACAGAACGTTGCCCACCCGGTAAAGAGCGCTCCGATCCACATCCAACGTCAATTGCCCCCAGTATTTCCAATCGCATTGCAAAAGATGTTTGGTCCATTTCCTTCCATGGAAAACCTCCCCCGGATTGGTGCCCAAAATCAGCATATCATCTGGCAGTATAGTTTCGTCAATGCAGACGTCTGCCAGTTCAGGGTCACGCTTTGCATAATAGGCGTTCAGCTGACGCAGAGGACGCAGCGCGTTCTCCCGCAGCTCGGCTGCAAGCTCCTCGCCAGGGATTGCGCGGGGCGCGTTTCGCTCCTTACGACCGTCCAACCATATCCGGATGGCAGAATAAATCAGAACCAGCAAAAAGAATATGCAAAGTCCGCCTGTTGCATATACCATCGTACATCATACTCCCTTGTCTGTGTTAAATGCCCTATCATTCAAAAGTGAAACTGCTTCGACAAATTCAGGTTTATCAAAGAAATTATAGCACAAAAGCGGGAAAAAGAAAAACCTCAGTCTTACGACTGAGGTTGTGGTGGAGCATACCGGATTCGAACCGGTGACCTCTACAATGCGAATGTAGCGCGCTACTGAACTTCATGTTGTACACCCCGGCCTTTGACGGCCGTTTTTATCCGGCAAAAGCGCTGCATGACCGCAAAATACCATCTTCGGCCTCGACAATCTCCATCTCAGGAGTGCTCTCCATTGCCTTCTCGCGGAAGTCATTCTCAGTGATGAAAAAGGTCATGGTAATGTGGTAATTGCGGTCAACCGTGATCTTCTCGATGATCCTCGCGAGGATCATCTTTTTTGTGTCGTTGTTGGCTGCACCGAACTCTTCCGCCCAGTCCGCAATCTGGCGATACTGCTCAGCGAGAAAGTTGATCCGTTCAGCTTCCTTCTCACGGTCGTCCTGATACTGCTCGATCTTTTTCTGCGCAGCGGTAATAGCTGCTGCGTTTTCGTCCAGCAG
>JAZNLC010000156.1:0-5095 GCA_045578895.1 Faecousia sp.
CTGATCATCGGCGGCGGCATGGCTTACACCTTCCTGGCTGCTCAGGGCTACACTGTCGGCAAGTCCCTGGTTGACAACGAGAAGCTGGAGTACTGCAAGGAAATGATGGCTAAGGCTGAGGCTAAGGGCGTTAAGCTGCTGCTGCCTGTTGATACCGCTGTTGCCGCTTCCTTCCCCTCCCCCATCGATGCTGAGATCGCTGTGGAGTATGTTGACTGCACCGCTATCCCCGCTGACCAGATGGGTCTGGACATCGGCCCCAAGGCTTGCGCAGAGTTCGCTGCTGCCGCTAAGGCCGCTAAGACCGTCGTTTGGAACGGCCCCATGGGCGTATTCGAGAACCCCACCCTGGCAAAGGGTACCATCGCTGTTGCGCAGGCTCTGGCTGACAGCGACGCTGTGACCATCGTTGGCGGCGGCGACTCCGCAGCAGCTTGCGAACAGCTGGGCTTCGCTTCTCAGATCACTCACATCTCCACCGGCGGCGGCGCTTCCCTGGAATTCCTGGAAGGCCTGGAACTGCCCGGCATTGCTTGCCTGGAAGACAAATAATTCTCTCTTAGATCTTTCTGTGTAGGGCGGGGGTTCGCCCCCGCCGCTACATTCAGTTTTTTCTGCTTTCACGGCGGGAACAAGTCCCTGCCCTACAACATCTTTTAATTTGAATTTTTCATCGTTTCAACGATGCACATATAAGGAGTAATCACCATGAACAGAAAATACCGTAAGACCGTCATTGCCGGTAACTGGAAAATGAACAAGACCCCCAGCGAGACCAAAGAATTCATGAATGCCTTCAAGGCTATGATGCCCAAGGGCCGTTGGTGCGATATCGCCCTGTGCGTTCCCGCCGTCTGCATTCCCGCTGCTGTCCGCGCTATGCGTGAGACCCGCGTAGGCATCGGCGCAGAAAACTGCAACGCCCATGCTTCCGGCGCTTACACCGGCGAGCTGGCTACCAACATGCTGGTAGACGCAGGCTGCAAGTACGTCATCATCGGCCACTCCGAGCGCCGTGAGATGTTCGGCGAAACCGACGCTGATGTCAATGCCAAGGTCCTGGCAGCTCTGGAAGCAGGCCTGACCCCCATCATGTGCTGCGGCGAGACCCTGGAGCAGCGTGAGGCCGGCATCACCAACGAGCACATCACCATGCAGATCAAGCTGGGTCTGGCAGGTGTTCCCGAAGACAAGATCCGCAAGGTCATCATTGCTTACGAACCCATCTGGGCCATCGGCACCGGCCGTACCGCTACTCCCGAGCAGGCTCAGGAGGTTTGCGAAATGATCCGCTCCGTGATCCGCAAGCTGTACTCCTCCAAGAATGCCCGTGCCATCACCATCCAGTACGGTGGCTCTATGAACGAGAAGAACGCCTACGAACTGCTGGCTCAGCCTGACATCGACGGCGGTCTGATCGGCGGTGCTTCCCTGGTTCCCGAGAAGTTCGTCAAGATCATCGAGGCAGCCAACCAGCCCACTGTGTAATTTCAGATAAGGGAGCGGCAAAAGCCGCTCCCTTTTTCCCATTTGATAAACCGATAAATGATCGTTTATGCGGGCAGTGCCCGCAGACAATGCGTGCACAGTGCGGTGCTTTTCGTTACACCATTGGGCACCGCTCGGTATCGTTTTTGCGGCAATTATCGATAGAATTTTTAGGGAGTCCCCCTAAAAACCTATCGAAAACCACCGCAAAATCGATACCGGGCAAAGCAAGGCACGAACGACAAGTAGAAGGCTTGGTGCGCATTGGGAGCGGCGGCTCGCCGCATAAACGATCATTTATCTGCTTATCACTGCATTGGAGGAATCTATATGCAAACACTATATTTATCCGCTTCGGATGCAAGCGCCGCAAAAACCGCGGCGAAAATTATCAAAGACGGCGGGCTGGTTGCTCTGCCTACGGAAACCGTTTACGGGCTTGGCGCCAACGGCTTGGACCCGGATGCTGTCAAAAAAATATTTGAAGCCAAGGGCCGCCCCCAGGACAATCCCTTGATCCTGCACATCTGCGGTGCAGAGCAGATGGAAGATTTGTGCCACGACATTCCTCCTGCCGCCTATGCCCTGGCAAAAGCTTTTTGGCCCGGCCCGCTGACTATGGTTCTGCCTGCAAAGGATATTGTCCTCCTGTCCACCCGGGCCGGACTTCCCAGTGTGGCTGTCCGGTGTCCCGACTGTGAGATCACCAGAGAAATCATTCGTCTGTCCGGTGTACCTATCGCCGCACCCTCTGCCAACATTTCCGGCAAGCCTTCCACTACCACTGCGGAACATGTGCGCCATGACCATGACGGACGCATTGATTGCATTGTGGACGGCGGTCCCTGCCGTGTAGGTGTGGAAAGCACCATTGTGGATCTAACAGAAGATACCCCCCGGCTGCTCCGCCCCGGCGGAATCGGTCCGGAACAGCTTTTCGCGGTGATCGGCGACATCATCATCGATAAAGCTGTCACCGCTTCCGTAGACAAAGACGCGGTGGTTAAGGCCCCTGGCATGAAGTACCGCCACTATGCCCCGGATTGCAAAGTGTTGATTGTAGAAAAGGATCTGCCTGCCGCGGTTTCCTATGTCAAAAAGCACTGGGTACCCGGAAACCGTGTTCTTTGTTTCGATGAGGAGCTGGAAGCTTTTGCGTCCTTTGCGCCACTGGCCTATGGCCGGGAGCGCGACCCTGACACGCTGATGGCAGGTCTTTTTGCTGCCCTGCGGGAACTGGATGACCCCGCCATTGGTACGGTTTTTGCCCGGTGTCCCAGAGGAAGCGGCAAAGCGTTGGCTGTGCAAAACCGTCTTGCCAAAGCCGCAGGATTTACCTATGTCAATCCCAGAAAGAAACACTTTATCATCGGCATCACCGGCGGTACCGGCTGCGGGAAAACCACCGCGCTGAACGCTATCAAAAAGCTGGGCGGTACCGTCATTGACTGTGACAAAGTGTATCACCGGCTGCTAAAATATGACGAAGCAATGCTTTCCCGCATAGCCCAGCGTTTCCCGGGCACAGTAACAGACGGCGTACTGGATCGCAAAAAGTTGGGCAACATCGTCTTTGCCGATGCGGGTGCCTTACTGGATCTGAATCAGATCACTCACAGCGCTGTAAAAGAAGAGGTCCTGCGGATGTTGCCCGCCTTTCCCTCTCTCGTCGCCATTGATGCCATTGGTCTGTTTGAGGGCGGATTGGCAGAGCTCTGCGACACCACCGTTGCTGTCACCGCACCGGAATCAGACCGGATCGCCCGGCTTATGGCAAGAGAAGGCATCTCCGAAGAATACGCCGCCAGCCGCATCGCTGCTCAGAAAAGCAACGGCTACTTTGCATCATTGTGCCGGCACACCCTGGAAAACAATGGCGATTTGGATGCATTCGCAACCAAATGTCTTGCATTTTTCATGAAGCTGGCTATAATAGAAGAAAACTGAAACAAAGGAGTTTTATCTATGACCACTGAAGAACTGCGCAAAAGCCTGCTGGCAGAGCGCAAAAACGGCTACACCAAGCTGACCGCTGAGCAGAGAGAAGAAATGGAAGCCTACTGCAAGCGCTACATGGCATTTATGGATGCCTGCAAGACCGAACGGGAAGCTACCGCCTGGACCGTGGAGACCGTGGAAAAGCATGGCTTCAAGGAACTGAAGCGCGGCATGGCGCTGAAGCCCGGCGACAAGGTCTACTACAATAATCGTGGCAAGAGCATTCTGCTGGCCGTCATTGGCAGCGAGTCTCTGAATTGGGGTGCTAATATCTGCGCCGCACATGTGGATTCTCCCCGGATGGACCTGAAGCCCAATCCTCTGTACGAGACCGACGAGATTGCTTACTTCAAGACTCATTACTACGGCGGCATCAAAAAGTACCAGTGGACCGCTGTGCCTTTGGCGCTCCACGGCGTTGTTTACCGCAAGGACAACACCGTCATCACCGTCACCATCGGCGAAGACGAGAATGATCCCATTCTGTATGTTTCCGACCTGCTGATCCACCTCAGCGGTGATCAGATGCAGAAGACTTTGGCAAAGGGCATTGAAGGCGAGCAGTTGAATGTGATCCTGGGCACCGAGCCTTTGGAAGGCGAAGGCGCTGACCTGGTAAAGCTGCATGTAATGAAGCTGCTGAACGAAAAGTACGGTATCATCGAAGAAGACTTCCGCTCTGCGGAACTGACCATCGTACCTGCCGGTAAGTGCCGTGAGGTGGGTCTGGATCGCAGCTTGATCGGCGCTTATCGCCATGACGACCGTGTATGCGCTTACGCTGAGATCGAGCCTCTGCTGGAAATGGGCACGCCCACCCACACCGCCGTTTGCATCCTGGCTGACAAGGAAGAGATCGGCTCTGTTGGCATCTCCGGCATGCAGAGTCAGGCCTTTGAATACTTCATGGGCATTCTGTGCGATAGCCTGGGCGCTAATTTGGATGAGTGCTTCTGCCACTCCTTCTGCCTCAGCGCTGACGTTTCCAACGCCTTTGATCCCAACTTCGCAGAGACCTGCGACCGCCGGAACAACAGCTTCCTGAACTACGGTGTTTCCATTCTGAAGTACACCGGTTCCCGGGGCAAGGGCGGCGCAAGTGATGCTTCCGCTGAAGTGATGGGCCATATCCGCACCACACTGGATAACGCAGGTGTTCTGTGGCAGATGGCTACCTTGGGCAAAGTGGACCAGGGCGGCGGTGGCACTGTGGCTGCCTACATGGCCAACCGCAACATCGACACCGTGGATGCAGGTGTACCTGTTCTGAGCATGCACGCTCCCATGGAGCTGGTCAGCAAGCTGGATTGCTATATGACCATGCTAGCCTGCAAGGCTGTTTACGAAGCATAAACAAAAGCCGCCCAACCGGGCGGCTTTTTTGCAGCGAGCCGCCGCTCCCAATTCGCACCAAGACTTATGCGTATCTTTTTTGCCTTGCTTTGCCCGGTATCGTTCTTGCGATGGCAAATGATCGTTTATGCGGCGAGCCGCCGCTCCCAATTCGCACCAAGACTTCTACTTTTCGTTAGTGCCTTTCCTGTTGCGGTGCCCGACATCTGCCTTCGGCGGCGAAGCGCCTTGGCATCTGTCGACCGCTGCCACTCGC
>JAZNLC010000157.1:0-4005 GCA_045578895.1 Faecousia sp.
TTTTTGTGTGCTGGAAGTCTACCACCGGGCCGCTGGCGCAGACTACGGGGATATTCATGGCGGATGCGTGAGCCGCGTCGGAAGCGCCACCAACAAAGATGTGACCGAAGCTGCCGAATCCCAGTTCCTGAGAAGTCCGGCTGAACCGTTCACAAAGGGAGATGTTGGCATCCTTTTCTTCCATAGGGAAGCGGGTGCCCCGAATTTCCAAAGCTGTGGAAGTACCCGGCACATAGGTAGTACCTGCCTGCTGCTGAAGCAGGTTCAAAACCTTTTCTACGGATGCGTGGCTGCGAATGCGCACATTCACCCGCAGCGTACAACCGCCGGGTACACTGGTAGGACCGGTGCCGCCGTGAATATCGCCGCCGCAGAAGGTCACATCTTCATAATCGGACGCGTTTTCCAAAGCAAGCAGTTTCATAGCGGCTTCCCGAATGGCACTTTTTGGCTTGCCTGTCAAATAGCCGATGTGGGCGCTTTGTCCGGTGATCGTATAGGCAGCGATGAGGCTTGCCTTTCTGCCGGTAACCAAATTGTCCCGGATGCCGGACTCCGCATTAAACATAAAGGCAGTGCCCTGCAATTCGTTGAGATAGAAGGTCTGTCCCGTGGGACCGCCGGACTCTTCATCGGCAGCAAAAAGCAGCTTGATGGGACGGTCGTTATAGCCGGCAGCTTTTAACGCTGCGGCAGCCAGTAAGGACATGACAATGCCGCCCTTGCAATCTCCCGCGCCGGGACCGTAAAAGTATTCTCCGTCTTCCCGAAACAGAGGGTCAAAGCTGCCCAGCGCATGGACGGTATCCATGTGTGCGGAGAAGACAATGCCGTTTTCATACGCTTCAAAGGGGCAGGAGCAGGCGGCAAGACAGTTTCCGTAGGTTTCATCCTCTTGAAAACGCACATGGTAGCCCAGTACATCACGGCAGAAACCGGCGATCACGCTGCCCACCCGGTCGACACCGGCTTTATAATCGGAGGGACTTTCAATTTCCACCAACTGTTTCCACAGCCGCAGCATTTCCGCTTCGTGCGCGTCAATGTAGGCAAGGATTTGTTCTTTCATGTGGGGCACATCCTTTCTGCACCCAATATAGCACAGGGCAGAACAAAATGCCATAAAAATGATAAAAAATATTTACTCTGCAATGATTCTTTGATATGATTGCAATATCAAAACAAGGAGGTTTGGGTATGTACGATATCATTCTGACCGGCGGACTTGTGGTGGATGGCACCGGAGAAAAGCCTTATCAGGCGAATGTCTGTATCCGTGACGGCAAGATCGCCTGCATCACGCAGGAAAACTTACCTGCAAAGGAAACGGTGGATGTGGCAGGATTTGCCGTAACACCCGGCTTTATCGACACCCATTCCCATGCGGATATTGCCCATTTGAAGGACCATCCTGTCTACAGCCAGGTGGCCCAGGGCGTTACTACGGAGATCGCTGGCAACTGCGGCACATCCATCATGCCGGCATTTCCGGAAAAAGTGGAGGAAATGAATAGGCATTTGGCGGTGAAGAAGGGAATGGGTACCTTCCTTTCCGTGACGGATTATGCTGAGGCAGGTGCAAAGCACGGCTCCTGCATGAACTACGGCACCCTCATCGGCCACAGCAATCTGCGCCTTGCGGTGATGGGCTTCGTCAACCGGGACCCGAATCCGGAAGAAATGGAGCAGCTGAAAGCGCTGCTGGAGCGGGAATTGCAGCGGGGTGCTTTTGGCATGAGCCTGGGCCTCATTTATCCCCCCAGCGCCTTCAGCAAAAAAGAAGAGCTGACCGAGCTGGCTAAGATCATTGCCAAGTACGACGGCATTCTGGCGGTGCATATGCGCAACGAAGGACCCCGGCTGTTTGAAGCGGTGCAGGAGATGCTGGATATTGCGGAAAGCTCCGGTGTTCATCTGCAGATCTCTCATTTGAAGCTGATGGGCAAACCCCAGTGGGGGCAGAATCCCAAACTGATCCAAATGCTTACCGATGCCCGGGCAAGAGGGCTGAATATTACCTGCGACCAGTATCCCTTTACCGCCAGCAGTACCGGCCTCAGCGCTTTGGTGCCCCACTGGGCACACGAGGGCGGCTATGACGATATGGTCAAGCGGCTGCAAAACAAAGAGGGCGACATCTGCCAGGGTATTGCCAAAGAAATGGAAAACCGCGGCGGCCCGGAAGCGATTCTGATCACCAATACATACGGCAGCAATCCCCAATGGGAGGGCAAACGCATCAGTCAGCTGATGGAGGAGTTTTCTCTGGACGCGGTGGAAACGGTGCTGAAAGTACTCATCGGCTGCGGCGGACGGACATTCTGTGTCTACTTCTCTATGAACAAAGAGGATATGCTGGCGATCATGGGGCAGACCTTTATTTGTGTGGGAAGCGACGGAGAATCCATGTCCCACGATAAGGAAAAGACTCCCTTTAGTCCGCACCCCCGGTATTTCTCTGCTTTCTCCCAATTCTTCCAAACGGTTCGTGAGGAAAACGTCATGCCGTTGGAACAGGCGGTATATAAGGTGACAGCGCTGCCCGCATCCATCCTGGGCATCCGTGACCGTGGTGTGCTGAAAGAAGGCATGGCAGCGGATATCGCGGTATTCGACCCCGAAACCATCGCCAGCCGGTCTACATTCCTGGAGTCCAGGGCATGGCCTGTCGGTGTCCGTCATGTGCTGGTCAACGGCGCCTTCTCCATCCGAGACGGAAAGCCCACCGGTAAAAATCCCGGTAAGGTACTGCTGAAAAACGAAAACATTTACCCGTATTTTTAGCAGTTTGGAAAACTTGAATTTGACGAAGGAGGACATATCAATGAAAAGAAAGCTAATTGTATCATTTTGTGTTTTGTGCGTGATTATTGCCATCCTTTGTTGGGCAGGAGTTGGTTCTTATTCCAGCGGCGCTGCTGTACGAGATTTGAAAACAGAATTGGAGTCTATATACGGAACTGAATATACGGGAAAAAACATAGAAAACGGAACAGAAGATATGGTATTCGTAGTGGAGCCTAAGACATGGTTTTTGACGAACTGGAAGCTGCGTAATGCATTGAGTATGGACTACGAATATGAATGCAAGGTTGTTTTCACAACCTATGTTGATGGAACTGCAAAAAGTGTGCGGACAATTACCTATCAAGCCGTTAACCCTATGGGTGCAGAGAAAACATTCGATAGAGCATACTTAGACTTAAGTAGCAAGGTAGAAAAGACTGAAAGCAAATAACCGACAAACTTGAATTTGACGGTCAATTTTCACCCCACCGATGGTTGATTTCTCTCCACTCAACCATCGGTTCGTGTTCTTTGTTACCCAAATTGTCTATACTGAAAGCGAAAGGAGGTAACCTATGGACCAAGTAAAAATTGGAAAGTTCATTGCCGAGTGCAGAAGAAAAACAAACTTAACCCAAATGCAGTTGGCAGAAAAACTGAACATTACTGACAGAGCAATATCAAAATGGGAAACTGGCAAATCTCTGCCTGACTCGTCTATTATGCTTGAACTTTGCGATGTTCTGGGTATCAGTGTTAATGATTTATTATGTGGGGAGGTAGTTTCAATGGATAATTACAACAAAGAATTAGAAAACAATTTGCTTGAAATGATTAAGCAAAAAGAACAGGCAGACAAAAGATTGTTGTCTGTAGAAGTGTTTATAGGCATTACTGCAACAGTCGTTCTTTTCGCCATGGTTCTCCTTGCCTCTTTTGTGCAGATGTCAAACGGCCTAAGGATTTCCCTTATGGTGCTTGGATTCATTTTGTTTTTTGCAGGTTGCTTCTATGCCTTGCGGATTGAGCAAGTAGCAGGGTATTATGCATGTAAAGAATGCGGACACAGATATGTACCCACATACAAAGCGGTCAATTTCGCACCACATATGGGCAGAACAAGATATATGCGTTGCCCGCAATGCGGAAAAAAGTCTTGGCAGAAAAAAGTGTTAGGCAAAGAGTAAAGCCAATTCCAATATGTCGAACAGTTAAAAG
>JAZNLC010000158.1:0-1910 GCA_045578895.1 Faecousia sp.
CCCTGTCCTGTTGCGGTGCCCAGCAGATGCTACGCCTGACAGTGCAGGCTTGCATCTTGCTGACCGCTGCCACTCGCTCAGGTCGCTTCATCCGCCGCAGGCGGCGCTCCCATCGCTCCCTGTGAAAATAGGTAATGACAACACAAGAAGCCTCGACCGAAAGGTTGGGGCTTTTTTATGCCTGCAACAATCCACCGGACTGTTGCGGACGGCATGACGATAGCTGCCCTGTCCTGTTGCGGTGCCCAGCAGATGCTACGCCTGACAGTGCAGGCTTGCATCTTGCTGACCGCTGCCACTCGCTCAGGTCGCTTCATCCGCCGCAGGCGGCGCTCCCATCGCTCCCCGTGAAAATAGGTAACGCAAACACCAAGCCTCCTACGAAAGCAGGAGGCTTTTTTGTGTTGAAAACTGTTCCGCAAATGATTATAATCTACTTGTAAATGAACAGGGGGTGTGTGTATGCTATGGAAAATTGGAAAGGTTGGTAAGGATCAAACGATTGATTTTGCAGCGGAGGAGCTGCGGCGATATTTGTTAAGAATCGATACAAACTCTGAAGTTGCGATTTTGTCTTTTAATCGTATTTTGCCTCAGCTTCAGGATGTATTGTGACTGGGTATTTCCGGTGATCTATCAATGTCTGTCGGTGACCCCGTACTGGACGATGCTTTTTCCATAGATATCTGCGGTGGCTGCGGTTCCATTTTGGGATCGAACCCGCGCAGTGTACTTTTTGGCGTATATCGTTTTCTGAAGGCTGCCGGTTGTGCCTGGGTTCGACCCGGTGTGGATGGTGAAGTGATTCCCAAGTGCAGCCTGGATGATCTATGCGTTTCCTTGGAGGAAAAGGCTGCCTATCGCCATTGTGGCATCTGCATTGAGGGTTCTGTCAGCTATGAGCATGTGTCTGACATGATCGATTGGATGCCGAAGGTTTGCTTCAACGCTTATTTCAATCAGTTCAATAATCCCGTCACCTTCTATAACCGTTGGTACGAGCATCGTGGTAATCCTCTCAGGGAAGGTGAGCCTCTGACTGCGGCAGAGATCGCTGCGCTGCGGGACCAATCCGTTATGGAACTGAAGAAGCGAGGGCTTCTGTATCATGCAGCAGGCCATGGATGGACTTGTGAGCCCTTTGGCATACCGGGTGAAGCGTGGGAGCCCAGGGAGTATGATATCCCACCAGAGTCCGTGGAATGCCTTGCACTGGTCAACGGAAAGCGTGCTCTATGGGGAAATGTTCCGCGCAACACGAACCTTTGCTATTCCAATCCAACGGTACGCAGAAAAATTGCGGATGCGGTGGCACTGCGCTGTCAGGAAACACCGGAGATCGACTACGCCCAGGTTTGGCTTGCTGACGGCACGAACAATCATTGCGAATGTGAAAACTGCAGAAAGATGCGGCCTGCCGATTGGTATGTCACTTTGCTCAATGACATTGACGAAAGGCTGACGGCAGAAAAGCTGGATACGAAAGTGGTGTTTTTGCTGTATGTGGATCTGCTTTGGGAGCCGAAGCAAGTAAGGCTGAACAACCCGGACAGATTTACATTGATGTTTGCGCCCATTACCCGTACATACACATCTTGTTTTACGGATGCACCGGAATTTGATGAAGATAAGCTGCCTCCGTTTGAATTGAACAAACTGCAGTTTCCGGAATCTGTGGGGGAAAATCTCGCCTGGATGCGCCGCTGGAGAAAGCAGTTCCAGGGCGATGGCTTTGACTTTGATTATCATTTCATGTGTGATCATTTCTGCGACCCCGGCTACTATGAAATGGCAAGGGTACTGTTTAAGGATATGCAAGGCCTGCGGACGGTGGGCCTGAACGGTATGGTCAGTTGCCAGAATCAAAGAGTATTCTTCCCCAATGGCCTGGGTATGACGGCTATGGCTGC
>JAZNLC010000159.1:0-8546 GCA_045578895.1 Faecousia sp.
CCAAGGGTAACTTCGGCAAGGTTTACTCCCGGGATATGGCCTATGCCGCGTCCCGTTACACGGAAGCGAAGCTGGACGGTATCTGCACAGAGCTGTTTAAGGATATCGACCTGGACACCGTGGATATGGTGGATAACTACGATGCCACCAAGAAAGAGCCGACCCTGCTGCCCACCACATTTCCAAATGTGCTGGTATCTGCCAACCAGGGTATCGCGGTCGGTATGGCCAGCAACATCTGCTCCTTCAATTTGAAAGAGGTCTGTGAGACTGCCATCGCTTTGATGGATAACCCGGAGCATGATATTTTGGAGACCTTGCCCGGCCCTGACTTTTCCACCGGCGCGGAGCTTTTGTATGACGACGCGGCGACCCGGGAGATCTATTCCACCGGCCGCGGCAGCTTTAAGCTTCGTGCAAAGTGGAACTATGTCAAAGAGGGGAACATGATCGAGATCACCGAGATCCCCTACAGCACCGCTACTGAGGTGATCATGGACAAGGTGGCGGAGCTGATCAAGGCAGGTAAGATCAAAGAAATTGCCGATATGCGTGACGAGACAGACCTGGGCGGCCTGAAGCTGACCATTGATCTCAAGCGTGGTGTCGATCCCGAAAAGCTGATGCAGAAGCTGTTCCGCATGACCACCCTCCAGGACAGCTTTCCCTGCAACTTTAACATCCTGATCGCCGGTATGCCCCGGGTCATGGGTGTGGGAGAGATTTTGGAAGAGTGGACGGCCTGGCGTATGGAATGCGTTCGCCGCCGCATCTTCTTCCAAATCCAGAAGAAGGAAGACCGCCTGCATCTGCTGAAGGGCCTGGAACGGATCCTTTTGGATATCGATAAGGCCATTGCCATCATCCGGGAGACAGAGCTGGAAAGTGAAGTTGTACCCAATTTGATGATCGGTTTCGGTATCGATGAGATCCAGGCCAATTATGTGGCTGAGATCAAGCTGCGCAATATCAATAAAGAGTACATTCTCAAGCAGACCAAAGCCATCGACGACCTGGAGCGGGAGATCGAGGAACTGCAGGATATCCTGAACAGCCACAGAAAGCTCAAGGGCGTTATCAAGAAGGAACTGAAGCAGGTAGCCGAGAAGTACGGCAAACCCAGAAAAACCGAGATCATCTATAATATCGATGAGATCGAACCGGAGGATGAGGGGGAGCAAATCCCGGATTATCCCGTGACGCTGTTTGTGTCCAAAGAAGGTTATCTGAAAAAGATTACCCAGCAGAGCCTGCGCATGTCCGGTGAGCAGAAGTTCAAGGAAGGCGACAGCCTGGCATTCTCCGTGGAGACCGGCAACCGCGCGGAGATCCTGGTATTTACCGACCAGTTCCAGTGCTATAAGAGCCGGCTTTCCGACTTTGAGGACGGAAAGGCCTCCCTGCTGGGTGACTATCTGCCTACTAAGCTGGGTATGGATCCCGGAGAGAATGTGATCCGGGTGCTGCTGCCCGGAGACTATAAGGGTTTTGTGCTGTTCTTCTTTGAAAACGGCAAAGCAGCGAAAGTTCCTCTCAGTGCTTACGAAACAAAAACGAATCGACGCAAACTCACCGGTGCATACTGTGATAAGAGTCCTCTCGTTACCGCCATGGCCATGGATACCGACCAGCAGGTGGCACTGTATGCTACCGACGGCAGGGCGCTGATCTTCTCTACAGCCCAACTGATGCCCAAGACCACCCGCAATACCCAGGGTGTTGCCGTTATGAGCTTGAAGAAGAAGGCAGTGCTCAGCGATGCAGTGCCGGTGGAAAAGTGTGGGATCGTAAATCAAAGCCGCTACCGCACAAAAACCCTGCCTGCGGCGGGCGCATTACTCAAGGAAGAGGATTCTCCGGAAAAACAAATCAGTTT
Source organism: Faecousia sp. (assembly GCA_045578895.1). Classification (GTDB taxonomy): domain Bacteria; phylum Bacillota; class Clostridia; order Oscillospirales; family Oscillospiraceae; genus Faecousia. The sequence goes on from JAZNLC010000159.1 coordinate 1,877, forward strand.
TGAGGTGTAATCATGAAAAAGGCGATGAAGATTGCTTTTTGGATCCTTCGCATTATTGTAGGCACAAGCGTGTTCGCCCTGGGCTTTGATCTGTTTTTGGCACCCAATGAATTGACTGCCGGTGGATTATCCGGCCTTTCCATGATCTTGGTACATGTGCTGCGGTTTGGTACAGTGGGTACCGTAACGGCATTGATCAATCTGCCGCTGTTTATCATCGGTGGAAGCAAGATCGGCAAGCAGTTCTTCGTGGGTTCTTTGATCGGCATGCTGTCGCTGTCTGTTGCCATTGATGTCTTTACTGTTCTGCCGACACCCAATATTGAGCCTTTGATCGCGGCACTGTACGGCGGTGTGTTGTGTGGTATCGGCGCAGGTATCGTATTCATGACAGGCGCGTCTACCGGCGGCTCCGATATTGTGGTGCGGCTGCTGAAGAGACGCTATCAGCATGTGCCCATCGGTACCATTACCATCTGCTTTGACGCGGTTGTGGCCATTCTGACAGCCCTGGTGTTCAAAGATGTTTCAAGGGCCTTGTATAGTGGAATTACCATTTTTGTCACCGGCACGGTGGTGGATGCGGTGGTATACCGTTTTGACTATTCCAAGGTGGCCTTGATCATCAGCAAACACTATGAAGAGATCGCCCGGGCGGTAGGTAAGGAATTGCATCGCGGCGCCACATTCCTTCATGGACAGGGCGTATACAGCGGAAATGAGACAAAAGTGGTACTGACTGCGGTGAAACGCCAGCAGATCGCGGAATTGAAGGCGTTGGTCGCGGAGATCGACCCCGATGCCTTTATCATTGTGCAGGAAGCGCACCAGGTGCTGGGTGACGGCTTTGCCCGGTATTCCAAAGACAGCTTATAAAGAAAGGAGGAGCAGAATGAAAAGAATCCTGGTTGTAGCCATCGCGCTGTGCCTGATGCTGTCAGGCTGCTCTTCCTGGATGGATGGCTACTATGCGTCCGTCAAGCCGCACATGGAACAAAGACCCCAGGTGGATGGGGAGATCACCGCTGTTTCCAACAGCCAGGATATGCGGGATGCGCTGACAAGTTTGGTGGCAAGCGCGGCGGAAAGCTGTACGCTGTCCGTGGAGGACATGCCCTCCCACATGGTGGAAAGCAGCATGCAGGGCGCGATTCAATATGTGCTGAAAAATGACCCTATAGCTGCCTACGCAGTGGAGGGAATCGACTATGAACTGGGTATTACCGGCGGTATTTCCGCAGTGGTGATAACGGTGCATTACAATCACAACCGCACAGAGATCCAGCAGATCCGACAGGTCCAGGGTATGGAACAGGTAACAGGCATTATCCATGCAGCGCTGGATGAATTGGAGCCGGGTGTTGTTTTGCAAATATCCAACTACAAAACAACGGATTTCGCCCAATTGGTGGAGGATTACAGCCTGCTGCGGCCGGATGAAGTAATGGAGATCCCTCAGGTAATTGCCAATGTCTATCCTGACAGCGGACTGGTGCGGGTAGTGGAACTGAAATTCAGTTATCAGAACAGCCGCGACTCTCTTCGGCAAATGCAGCGCTATGTGCAGCCGAGATTTACGGCAGCCGCTCTTTATGTCAGCGGTGACGAAGAGCAGAATGTGAGATTTGCCCGCCTTTACGCGTTTTTGATGGAAACCGCCAGCTATACAGTGGAAACTTCCATCACACCTGCCTATAGTCTGCTGCGGCACTATGTGGGCGACAGCAGAGCATTTGCCACCGTTTACGCGGCGATGTGTCAAAGGGCGGGTTTGGATTGCCGGATCGTAACCGGAACAAAAGCAGGAGAACCGTGGTTTTGGAACATAATCTGCGAAGACGGTACATATTACCATGTGGATCTGCTGCGATCCTACGGAAACGGTGTGTATCAAAAACTGACGGACGAACAAATGGAAGGATATGTATGGGATTACACAGCATATCCCAAGTGCGAAAGCCCGGAAGTGCGCGATGAAGCTGCTTAAGGGGAGTCAAACGACTCCCCTTGATAAATTACGATAAGCTTATCGCAAAAAAATGAAAAATAGGTATTGACAATCGGAAAAATTCTGCTATAATCTTTTTTGTTCCGTGCGGGCGTAGCTCATCCGGTAGAGCGCCACCTTGCCAAGGTGGAGGTAGCGAGTTCGAGCCTCGTCGCCCGCTCCATAAAAATACAGACCACACAAAGTGTGGTCTGTATTTTTATTACGCGGCGACGCAGGCTCGAATAATCCAAAATGCAACATGCCGATGGCATGTTGCTGCCACCAGTGCAAACACTGGTGGCTACTTTTATTTTTGTTCCCATGGGAACAAAAATGCAAACGAGCCTCGTCGCCCGCTCCGGGAATAAACAGCAGCGTGTGAATATGAAAAACATATTCTGCGTGCATTTTGTTCCCATGGGAACAAAAATGCAAACGAGCCTCGTCGCCCGCTTTGGATAAAAAACATTGGCAAATTCTATCGGATATGGTATGATTTCTTTAATCCATAGACAAAGAAGGAATTCTTATGAAAAAGCTGACTGATATTTTTCGTGGAGATACGAAATACAAAGTATTCTTGCTATCCATTTTGATCACCGGTCTTTCTTACGGCTTGTATAAAGGCGTGTTGGACAATTTTCTTGCCGAAGTGGTACAAATGGGAGAAATGGATCGAGGCATCACGGAATTTTTCCGGGAGTTGCCGGGTATCCTGCTGGTGCTTATACTGGCTGTGTTTTATATGCTGTCTGCGGAAACTCTGTATAAAGCAGGTGCGGTGATTATGCTTGTCGGTATGGGCATGCATGCGGTCTTGCCGCCGACAAAAATTTTGGCTACCTTGGCCATTTGCATGTATTCTCTCGGCGAACATATTCAGATTGGTATGAAAAGCTCTATTACATTGGGCTATGCCAAAACGGACAGGGGAGGCGAGGCACTGGGTGTTCAGGGCTCCGTGTCCCAGATCGGTACGCTGGCCGGCTATTTGGTGATCGTGGCAGCCTTTTCCTTGTTTGCGCAAAACCAGCCGTATAACCTGTTTTTCTGGGTGGCGACCGGCCTTGCTGCGCTCAGTGTGCTGTTTGCGGCTTCGCTATCCGGCTCCAGCAAAACAGATGACAGTAAGCGCCGCTTCTATTTCCATAAGAAGTATACCAAGTACTATATGCTGGAAATGTTTTACGGCGCCCGCAAGCAGGTGTTTCTGACATTCGGCCCCTATGTGCTGATCCTGTTCTACGGAGCCAGCGCTGCTACGATCAGCTTGCTGTTTGCTGTATCTGCGGTGGCTTGCTTCTTTGCGTCTCCTATGGTGGGACGGATTATCGATAAGCTGGGATACAAGGTAGTCATGGTTGCTGACACCCTGATCCTGGTAATCGTTTGCTTCTTCTACGGTTTTGCCCACCACCTGTTCCCCAAAAACATAGCTTTTTTGGTATGCTGCGTCAACTACGTGCTGGATGCGGTGATCTCCCTTGCATCCATGGCCTCCAATGTCTATGTGCAGGATCTGGCAGACAGTCAACAGGAGGTGAAGGCTACCATTTCCACCGGTGTTTCCATCAATCATGTGATCACGATCTTTATTGCGCTGTTTGGCGGTTGGATATGGGAGAAGCTGGGGATTGAGACGCTGTTTATCATTTCTGCTGTTTTGGGTCTGTGCAACAGTGCTTATGCCGCAACTGTAAAGCCCAAAAAGCGCATTGCACAGTAACAAAGTTGACAATTCCGGTGTTTCCCGGTATACTATGTAAAATGCCTTTTTATTTTCTTTGCGGAGGAATCAGACAAATGGTGAAGAAGGGAAAAATCCGAATTCCGGAACTTTCCGGCGAAAAGACCCGGCGGGTATATCTGTATCTGCCGGAATCCTATAGCCGGGAACCGGAGCGCCGCTACCCGGTGATGTATATGTTTGACGGCCATAATGTTTTCTTTGACAGTGATGCCACCTATGGAAAATCCTGGGGTATGAACAAATACATGCGCCGCACAAGAAAGCAAATGATCATCGTTGCGGTGGAGTGTAACCACGAGGGAAACAGAAGGCTTCAGGAATATTCCCCCGTGGATTTTGAAAATGAGCATTTGGGAAAGGTCAAAGGCAAGGGCGATATCTACATGCAGTGGCTGGTAGGAACGCTGAAGCCCTTTATTGACAGCCGTTACCGCACACTATCCGACCGGGAACATACTTTGATCGCCGGCTCTTCCATGGGCGGCCTGATGTCCCTTTACGCGGTTTGCGCTTATAACCATGTATTCCAGCGGGCGGCCTGCCTGTCTCCCAGTATTTGGGTGGATTATGACAAGGTGATGAAACTGCTGAAAAAGGCCGATGTGAAGCCGGATACCTGCATTTATATGGATTACGGCAGCAGGGAAATGAGCAACCATTTGGACAACATGGATGCGCTGTCGGCAGCGGCAAATTTGCTTCTGAAGAAACAGGTGAACTTGACGCTGCGGATCGTTCCGGGCGGCGAGCATTGCGAGGCATCCTGGGAGCGGCAGATCCCGGTGTTTATGGACTGCCTGGGCGTGTAAGGGGAGAGAAGAAACATGAAGATCGAATACCATGAGCATTACAGCGGCTGGCTGAACCGTACCATGAAGTTTAAGGTTTACGGTCACAGCGGTAAGCCGGTGTTGTTCATTCCCTGCCAAAGCGGCAGTTTCGTGGATTTTGAGAATTTCCACATGATCGACTACTGGGCAAAGTTTATTGAGGAAGGGAAATGCACGGTTTTCTCCATCGACACCATTGATGACGAAGCCTGGGCCGCCAAGGGCGCGGACAACCGCTGGCGCATTGAAAACCATGAGCGCTGGTATCATTATGTGGTGGATGAAATGGTGCCGACTATCCATCATGTTACCGGCCGTTATGACATCCTGCCCTTCGGCTGCTCCATGGGCGCTATGCATGCGGTGAATCTTTTCTGCCGCCGCCCCGATCTGTTTGACGGTGTGTTCGCTATCTCCGGTTTGTACGATTCTTTGGAGTTCTTCGGCGATTACATGGATGATCTGGTATATAACAACTGCCCGGTCAATTATATTGGAAACATGCCCGCTGACCATCCCTATATTGATATGTACAACCAAAAGCACATGCTGATCGTGGTCGGTCAGGGCGCATGGGAAGGCCCTCTGCTGGAAAGCACACGGCGGCTGGATACGGTTTTTGCACAAAAGGGTATTCACGCGAGAATGGAATACTGGGGCTACGATGTGCATCACGACTGGCCCTGGTGGTTTAGAATGGTGGAGCATTACGCACCACAGTTTTTAGGATGAGAGAGGAAAAGGTAATGAAGAATTTTGTATTTTTGTCCCCCAATTTCCCGGAGACCTACTGGATGTTCTGCCGGGAGCTGAAGAACAACGGCATGCGGGTGCTGGGCATCGGCGATTGCCCCTACGATCAGCTGAATCAGGGCCTGCGCGACAGCCTGCACGAGTATTTCAAGGTCTCTGACCTGGGTAACTATGAAGAAGTATTCCGGGCGGTTGCCTTCTTTACATACAAGTACGGCAAGATCGACTGGCTGGAATCCAACAACGAGTTCTGGCTGGAGCGGGATGCCAAGCTCCGTACCGAGTTCCACATTACTTCCGGCTTTATGGAAGCGGATATGGAAAAGGTCAAGCGTAAGTCCGCTATGAAGGAATACTATGCCAAGGCAGGGATCCCCACTGCCCGGTATCATCTGGTGGAAGGCTATGAGGAAGCGGCGGCTTTTGCCAATATGGTTGGCTACCCTGTAGTCGTCAAGCCCGACAACGGTGTTGGCGCCAGCAGCACCTACCGCCTGCGCAGCGATGAGGAACTGCAGTTCTTTATGAGCACCAAGGATCCTTCCGTTCAGTTCCTGATGGAAGAAATGGTCAAGGGATACGTAATTACTTACGATGCCATCATCGGTGCCAACGGCCAGCCCTTGTTTGAATCCGGCAATGTGACCGTAGACTCTTTGATGGATGTCGTGAACGACAATAAGGAATCTCTGTATTATCTGCACAAGGAGATCCCCGAGGAGGTGCGGGATGCCGGCCTGCGTACCGTTGCCGCCTTCGGTGTCAAGAGCCGCTTCGTCCACCTGGAGTTCTTCCGCCTGACGGAAGATCAGGAGGGCCTGGGCAAGAAGGGTGATATCATCGGCCTGGAGGTCAATATGCGCCCCGCCGGCGGTTATACCCCCGATATGTATAACTATGCCTATGAGACCGATGTGTATAAGATTTGGGCGGATATGATCTGCTTCGATTTCAGCACCAAGCCTTTGGGCAACCGCCATTACTGCGTGTTTATGGGCCGCCGTGACGGTGTGCAGTATGCCATGGATCACGATGCGGTCATGGCAAAGTACGGCGACCGCATGAAGATGCAGGGCCGTATTCCCGACGCCCTCTCCGGTGCTATGGGTAACATCATGTATGTGGTAAACATGAATACCGAAGAAGAACGTGACGAATTCTACCGGGATCTATTGGCTAAGTAAAAATAAAAGCACCGCTGCCTTCATTGATATGTACCCCCAATACTGGACACCCAGTATTGGGGGTATTTTCATGAAGTACAGTTACGAATTTAAGTTAATGTGTGTGGATTTGTATCGGCAAGGAAAATGGCCAGATACACCCAAAGGGATAAAAGATAAAACA
>JAZNLC010000160.1:0-5593 GCA_045578895.1 Faecousia sp.
GAGAAGGTATAAAAGGAGTACGCTATGCTGCTGAAGCTGCAGGAAAACGGCTTGTATTTGGCATTTTCTTTGGAGGTCGGTCAGCCGCCGCTTCTTCTGCACTGGGATGCCATTGACAAAGAACCTTCCCTGCCGGAAAAACCGGAGTTTTACCGTCTGCAGGAAATTCAAATTGCGGGCGAGAGCGCCGGCTGGCATGTGGGTATTACATCCGCAGCCACGCTGCCCGGCAGCCGCATGGTGTACACCGGTCACCGGGATACACGCAATGATATAGGCCGCCGGTTGGAGATCGACACCATGGATGAAAAAACCGGTCTTGCCGCCACCATGATCTATCAGTTTTATGACGGACTCCCCATTTTACGCAGCTGGAACGCCCTGAAAAACCGCGGAAGCGCATTTTTAGGATTGGAAGCAGTCTCTTCTTTGGTCAATCCCCATGTGGCTGGATTTTCCGATGATGCTTCTGTGCTGATCCCCCATAACTCCTGGCAGCAGGAGCTGCAATGGAAAGAAAATTCCCTTTCCCAGTTGGGCTCCAGGTATTTCGTGCATAACACCGCTTCCGGCAAGCGGATCCAGGTGCGCAGCAACGGCTCCTGGTCTTCCGGTGAGTATGCCCCCATGGGTTGCCTGCGTAACCACACGAAGGGCACCATGACCTTTTGGCAGATTGAGCATAATGGCAGCTGGAACTGGGAACTGTTGGAGCACGGCTGCAAATATCAACTGGTGATCACCGGTCCCAACGACACCGACCATCACTGGTATAAAGAATTGGCACCCGGAGATTGTTTTACCTCTGTTCCTGTGGCCATGGGCATGGTCATCGGCGGCGAAGATGAAGCCTTTTCTGTTTTGGATCAGTACCGCCGCAGGATCCGCCGGGCCAACCTTGACAACGAAAACCTGCCCATCATCTTCAACGATTACATGAACTGCCTTTGGGCAGACCCCACCACCGAGAAGGAGCTGCCCATCATTGATGCGGCGGCGAAGCTTGGCTGTGAGTATTACTGCATCGATGCGGGCTGGTATACCGACGAAGCGGATTGGTTTCCTACCATCGGTGAGTGGATCCCCTCCAAAACCCGTTTTCCCAATGGTCTGAAAGAAGTCACCGACTATATCCGAAGCAAGGGAATGATCCCCGGATTGTGGTTGGAGATTGAATTTGTGGGCAGCAAATGCCCCCTTGTGCAGCAGGTAGATGAAAGCTGGTTTTTCCACCGTCACGGAAAGATTGCGAATTTCCGGGGCCGGTATCAGCTGGATTTCCGCAATCCGGAAGTAAGGGCCTATACCCGCGGCGTTGTCGACCGGCTGATCCGTGATTTCGGTGTGGGCTATTTTAAGGTAGACTACAACTGCAACTGCTATGCCGGCACAGATCTGAATTCTGACAGCTTGGGTGACGGTCTGCTGGAGCACAACCGGGCGTACCTGCAATGGCTTGACGATATTTTTGAAGCTTATCCCAACCTGGTGCTGGAAAATTGCAGCAGCGGCGGCATGCGCATGGACTACGCCATGCTGAGCCGTCACTCCATCGCCTCTGCCAGCGATCAGGAAGTGTATCTCAAATTCCCCTCAATCGTCGCCAACAGCCCCACAGGCATGACCCCGGAGCAAACTGCCGTATGGTCCTATCCTTTGGCAGAAGCCGACCGGGAGCAGATTATTTTTAACTGCGTCTCCTCTTCCCTGTGCCGCATCCATCAAAGCGGCAACACTGCCGCCCTGCCGGAAAGCCACAAGGATATCATCCGGGAGCAGTATACCTTTTATAAGGCCATCCGTAAAGACATCCCCAATGCCCTGCCCTTCTGGCCTCTGGGTCTTGCGCAAGAAGGGGATGATTGGATCAGCCTGGGAATGGATTTCGGCAATTGCCGCCGGATCGCCGTATGGCGCTTGGGTGGGGAAGATATCTGCCACCTGCCACTTTCTAAGCAAAAAGGCAAGGCGCTGGATGTAAAGCTGGCATTTCCCAAGAACGATTCTCTGTGCCATACCAACTGGGACAAGGACACAGGTATCCTGACCGTATCTCTCCCCCAGCCCGGAATGGCCCGTATTTTAGAAATCACAGAAAGATAAGAAAAACGAGGTGCGTTGCACCTCGTTTTTTATTTCAGAAACTTTTCAAGGGCGGCAGCGATGCCGTCCTCGTTATTAGTCAGGGTCACATAGTCCGCTGCCGCTTTTACAGCTTCGGCGGCATTGCCCATGGCCACGCCGATACCTGCCGCCTGCAGCATGGGAATATCATTGGCAGCGTCACCGAAAGCGATCACTTCCTCAGGAAAAATACCGATGGCCGCGCAAATGTCCCGGATTCCCTGCCCCTTATTGATCCGCCGGGGGATCACTTCCAGGTAAAAAGGCGCGGTCTGCACCACCGTCAATGCTTCCGGCAGAAAATCCGCGATCTGCTTTTGAACGGCAGGCAATTTTTCCGGCAGCACGGACATCAGAATCTTAACAGGCGCAAAATTGAGAAAATCAGCCAAATTTTCCACTTCGCTGCATTCCATCCGATTGTTTTGGCATTCATAATCCACCTTGTAAGCGGTTTTGTCCATTACATAGAACTGCTTGCCGTCATCCAGGATGGGTGTTACCGGCAGCGTTTCCAAAAACCGCAGCACCTGCTTCGTTTGCTGCAGGTCCATAGCGGTTTCAAAGAGTGTCTTTCCGGTAGCGGCATCTACAATGCGCCCGCCGTTGTAGGACATCAAAATACCGCCGAAGTCCTGCATCCGCAAAATGTCCCGCTCCTTGAAAAGGCCGGGAGAAGGGCGGGCAGATGCCAACGCCAAGCGGACACCCCGCTGCTGCGCTGCCATCAAGGCAGCTTTTGTTTTTTCTGTGATGCGCTTTTCATCGTTATTCAGTGTGCCATCCAAATCCATGGCGATGAGCTTATAAACCATGCTTTTCCCTTTCCCGAAGCCATGTGACACTGCTGCGCAGGCCTTCCACTGTCTTTACTTCCAGCAGCACAGTATCGCAACATTGCTTTGCCAGTTCCAGGTAGGCGGGAATATCCATTTCTCCCTGGCCTAAGGGCTGGTGGTCCTGCTTGCTGCCGATCGCATCGTGCATATGCATGTGTTTCAGTTTCTCACCGCGCTCTTTGATCCAGTCTTCGTCGGCATAACCGGAACAATGGTTGTGGCCGATGTCCAATGTCAAATAAAACACCGGGCTTTCCAGCAAAAGATCCAACGCTTCCTTCTGGAAGTCAAAATAAGCCTTGCTGTTTTCCATACAGATACGGATACCGCTGTCCCCTACCGCAGCTTCACAGGCATCCCGGAAGACCTTCATCCCCCGCAGATAGTCATCCTGATAGGCTTCATAGAAATACACGATCCGGCTGGGAGTGGTATAATGCGCGCCCTCGGCAATGTGCAGATTCAGCACTTTACAGCCGATCTTTTTAGAAAATTCAATAGCATCCAGCACCGCTTGGCAATAGGCTTTTGCCACACCGGGATTAAAATCCGCCACCGGCAGGTCATCATTTAAGTGAATGGTATAGCTGATGCCGTACTGCTTCGCCAGGGTGTTCAGTACATCCGCATCCAGCTTGTGGATCTGCTGCATAGGAAAATTGGTATTCAGTTCAACGAAGTCCAAACCCAGCTCGCCGCAAAGTGCGGCATGCTCCTCCACCGTATTCAGTTCGATCAGCGCGGGCATTCCGAATTTCAACATAACGATCACTCCTTTTTCCGCATTATACCACTACCCTCAGGCAAATACAAGAGAAGAGCGGTGTGGAAATCCACACCGCTCGTTTTATTCATTAGATACCGGCCAGCTTCATCAGTTCGGGAACCTTTGCTTCCCAGCCCAGAGCCATGATGTGCAGACCCTGGCAGTAGGGACGGCACTCCTTGATGACCTTGGCAGCCAGTTCCACACCGGTAATGCCGGCCTTGGCGCGCTCCTTGTCGGCAGCCAGCTCGTCGATCATCCACTGGGGAACATGCACACCGGCAACGTTCTTGTTCATAAACTTTGCCATGCCGGCAGACTTGGGGATAATGACACCCAACTGCACAGGCTTGCCAAACTGCTTTGCCTTCTCCATAAACTGGATAAACTTCTCGGAATCGAACACAGCCTGGGTCTGGAAGTATTCCGCACCGGCCATGACCTTGCGCTCCATCTTGGCAAGCTGTGCGTCCACGCTGTCGGAGCAGGGGGAAACGACCGCACCCTTAGCGAACTTGGGAGGCTCACCAACCAGCGCCTGGCCGCCCAGATCCACACCCTTTTCCAGCTGGCAAGCAGTGTGCAGCAGAGAAACGGAGTCCAGGTCGAAAACGGGCTTTGCGCCGGGATGGTCACCCATCTTGGTGTGGTCACCTGTCAGGCACAGAATGTTCTCGATGCCCAACATTGCTGCGCCCAGCAGCTCGGACTGCAGCGCAATACGGTTGCGGTCACGGCAGGTCAGCTGCAGGATAGGGGTCAGGCCCGCGTTCTTCAGGGCCACGCAAGCAGGCAGGCTGCCCATACGCATAACGGAGGACTGGTTATCGGTAACATTCACAGCGGTGATGCCGCTGAGGTAGGTCTTGGCTTCTTCCACCAGGTGGTCAACATGGATGCCCTTGGGAGGGCCAACTTCTGCGGTGACAACAAACTCACCGTTATCAAACAATTCGGTAATTCTCATTGTAATCTCTCCTCAATCATTCTTTGGTTACGGCTTCGTCGGTTGCATAGTTACGCAGCTGAACGGCACATTTCATAGCGTCCAGGCGGCCCAGCTTTTCCAGCTTGCGGTAGATCCGTTCCCAACCGCATTCCATGTTGGGATCTACTTCGCATTTGCCGTCCTTGGCACCGCCGCACTGGCCATTGACCAGGCTCTTGGAGCAGGCAGTAATGGGGCAGATGCCGCCGGTAAGGTTCAGGTAGCACTGGCCGCACTGCTGGCAATCATGCTCCAGGGGAGTAACACCCTGGAAGCCGGGCAGGCGGTAGGTATCGCAGCCGGCAATGACACGCTTGTCTTCAAACATAGAAGCGACGGTCTGAACGCCGACACCGCAGGACAGCACCAAAATGGTGTCGGCTGCTTCAATCTGACCCAGGTAACCCCGGAGCCGCAGCTGCAGGTTTTCCTCATTGCAGATGTAATCGGTAGTCAGGCTGCCGGTCAGCAAACCGGCATCGGCCAGTTCTTTGACCAGTGCATCGGCCTCATGCTCGGGGAAGCGGATCTCCTTGCAGCCGTGGCAGATCAGTACAAAGACTTTGCCGCAGAGCTGGGACTTGATCATATCATTGTTTTTCAGTTCGGTAATCAGCATATTACTTCAGCCCCCTTACGCCGTTCTTGCCCATCTTGATCATGGTGACCAGGGGCAGCTTGGAAGAGCAGATATATTCGCAGCACCGGCATTCCATGCAATCCATGATATTCATGTCCTTGCAGCCCTGCCAATCCTGTGCAGCAACCAGCTTGTAGTAGTGCAGCGGTTTCAGCTCTATGGGGCATACATCTACGCAGCGGCCACACTTGATGCACTCATTGGCCTCAGTCTCGTCGTTATCGATAGCAATGATG
>JAZNLC010000161.1:0-4337 GCA_045578895.1 Faecousia sp.
GTTGGTGCTGATCTGATTGCCCACCGGACCGTTGGGGCCGGTCAGTTTCACATCTGCGATGTTGTCGCCCTGGACAAATACGATCAGCTTCTTCATGGAAATATCGAAATCCACGGAGTTGCCGGAGATATGATTTTTCAGCAGGGTGTCTCTGCCGAAGGTCAGGTTGCAAAGCTCCGTCAGGTAATTCAATACATCCTTGGTATCCGAGGCTTTTCTCTCCGCGTAGCTGGCGGATTGAGGCATAATGCCCTCGATCGCCACTCTGCTGATACCCAGATACATCACCGCGATGTCGCTTGCGATGGCATCTTCAAAGCAGGTCTTCAGGGCTTTCTTGGAATCACTGAGGCTCAGTTCCTTATCTTCGTAGTACTTGTCCGACCAGTATGTTTTCCGGTAAAAAGAAGATCCATCCGTCAAAACGATCAGATATTTTTTGCCCGTCGTACTGGCTTTCAGACCTTTGATGGCCTCTTCCACACTTTCGATAGGTGTGGTGCCGGCAAAATCCGTGTAAATACTGCGGATCATATGTGCCTGAGAAGGATCCGTGATCTTCAGGGGATTATTCATGGTGTATTGCTGTCCCCCGGCTTCGATGGGCCACATGGGATAAATGGAAAGCTCATCGCCTGCATTGAGCATAGCGGCAAACACTTCCATTGCATAGGTAGCGCGGCACCATGCCTCATCACCGTACATAGAGCCGGAGTTATCGAAGACAATGGCAATGGTTCTCTTTTCTTCTGCTTTGGCAGCATGGACCGTAGGGCTTGCCGTAAAGATGCTGCTTATCAGCAGCAAAACCGCCAGGAGCATGCTTATGGACCTTTTCATTCAGAATCCTCTCCCTCTTTATTCCCAGCTGTGCGGGTTATTTTTCTTTCACAAACTCCACGCCGTCAATAAAGATAGAGCTGCCGTCCTTTTTAAAGCTCTTGACCCAGTCATAGCTCAGGCCGAACAGGCTGTAGGTGATGGTGATCTCACCGTCTTCAATTTCGTATTCACCCTCGATCTCAATGCCGAAGGCAGACACTTTTACCCGGTTATCCTCCAGGAAGGTAAAGCTCTGCTCAACTAAGCCCTCTGTGGCAGTGTAGGTGCCTTTCAAGGTTGTGGTGCAGGCGGCCAGGGTGCACACCATTACGCACACCAGCAGCAGTGCTGCGATCCTTCTAAAAACCTTCTTGCTCATACATATTCCTCCATCTCTTCTGCGTTTTAAATAGAATGCTATGTTCCGTTATCTTGCTGTTTCAGCAAGTTACACATTGACTAGTTTATTATAGCGGCAGCGGTATTAAAATACAATCCTTTTTTTAAAATTTGTCGTTTTTTGTAAGCGGACAGTTGTTCTTGCTCCCGGCACAAAAAGGGACACCGTCCGGCTGGGCGGTGTCCCTTTCCCTATTCTTTTGGCTGCGGGGATTTGACATCCCGCCAACCGGTGCAGCATTGTTATTTCACACGCACAAGACGCAGCCGGTACTGCTGCTTGTTATCGTCAACGATATTGGGGTGGGAAGTCCAGTTTTCCTGGGCCTCATACCACTTCAAATAGGTATCCTCATCCACATTATGAATGTAGTATACGCCATCGTCCAGTTCTTCCAGCTCCCAAAGGATGCTGCTGTTCTGCTCGCTGTAGCCTACGCCGTTTTTGCCGGGAGTCACGCCCAGCAGTTTGCCGTTATGGGCGATGGTAAAGGTGCCATCCTCGCCAAAATCCAGTTCCACGATGCAGCGCTTGGGATAATCGGTCAGCTGGCCATCCTCCGCCGCCACCGGATCACCTTCCAAATAGTAAGACTTATGCACCTCCGGAGAGAGGGCAATGGAATATTCATCCGCCCAGATCACATAGTTGCCATCCCGGAAGGCACCGCTTTTGGGCGCAAACATCAGCACAATGGTCAAGATCGCAACCGCAAGGCAGCAGCCGCTGAAAACCAGCCATACGATCTTTTTGGAGCGCGCGGACTTTGTCTTGCCTTCCGGCGCAGCTTCCTGCTGCGGTTTTTCCTTTTTGATTCTGGTGTTGTGGATGCAGCATCCCACCAAATAACCTGCCAGCAAAAGCAGGAAGGGAATCGCCAGCAGCAGATACTCCCGGCCACCCATTTCCACATTCGGCAGATCGTTCAGTTCCGACGCGGTAAATACATAAAAGCTGATACCCAAAGCAAAGGCAAAGGGCAGGCTTGTCCACTTGAGCCAGTTTGCGGAGATTTTATCCAGGAAATCCATTGGAATACGCTCCCTCTTTTTCCATTTTTCAATAGTATACAACAAATTGATCGTCAAGGCAAGGGAAAAGTCCTCGATTCGCACCAAGCCGCGGGGCTATTAAAGCCCCGATTTGTACTTGGAAGGGGAGATACCGGTGATTCGAAGAAAGTTACGGTAAAAGGTGGAGTCGTCATGGTAGCCGGTTTCTGTTGCGATTTGGGAAACGGACTTTTCCGGATGGGCGCGCATCAGGATCTGCGCTTCCCTGATCCGTTTATGCGCAATGTATTTTTGCAGAGGCATTCCCGTAAACTGGGGAAACACAGAGCAGAAGGAGGATCTGGACAATCCGAATTGTTTTGCAAGACCTTCCAACGAAATCGGCTCCCGGAAATGCCGGTCTATGTATGCAACGCATTGCAGCAGGGTGCTGTTGTAATTTGCAAGTGTGTCCAGTTCATTGGTATTCTGCGGCTGCTGGTAGTAGCATTGGGCCAGCAGATAGATGATAGCGGAGGTGAGGCTGGGCGCGGAAGATAAACCGGGCGGGCACACCGTTTGCTGCTGGTAAATCAGGCACTCCAAAAGATTTTCCATCAATCGGCGCTGATTTTTGTCCATGGTCACACGCAGGCGGACACTCTCCTGCTCCGGATCCGCAGCCTTCCTTTGCAGGCTTTCCAGATAGCTGAACGCGTTGGACTGAGAAAAACCGGGATGAAACAGCATCTCTTCAAAGGCCAGAGAGTACATTTCGGCGTGTTCGTTGTTAAAATGGAGGCTGTGGGTAAAATTCGGCGGAACGATGAAGGCATCTCCGGCGCGCAATGTAACCGCGTCATGATTCTGCCGATGGATGATCTCTCCGCTGACCACATAACACACCTGAAAATAATTATGATAATGGGCCTTATGGTCGATTTCTGTTTTCTGAATTCTGTAAATATGGTAATGCTGGGCAGTTGCGTGAAAATGCGCCAGGGTGATAAATTCCGGCATAACCTTTCCTCCTTTTTGCAGTTGGCTTGTCTCCCTAATTATTGCATTTAATTGGACGAAATGCAACCTATTATAGATAATCTGCAAGTACGGTTTTGCGAAAAAGCAGTACAATGATCGCAAAGGAGGGATATACCTTGATTACAAAAGATATTTTTGAAGAGGTAATTTTTCAGACCATTGTTCGTGGTGCCACGGTGATTTCGCCGGATGTAAAGGCTGCCTTTGAGCAGGCCATTGAGAAAGAAACATCCGCGTCTGCAAAGACCGGCCTGAGCCGTACCTGCCAAAGCATCCTGCTTTCCAGCCAGATCAAAAAGCCTGCCTGCCCCGATACCGGCTGGCCCATTTTCTTCTTCAAGGTGGGTAACGAATGTCAGCTGGAAGGCGGCTTTATGGCATTGGAGGAAGCAACCCGGGCGGCGGTTGCCAGAGCCACAAAAGAAGGCTACCTCCGGGCAACCATGAAGCACCCCCTGACCGGCTATGACCCCGGCAATAATATTGGCATGAACATCCCGGATTTTACTTACCAGTTTGTCCCCGGCGACAGCATCGAGGTAACCTACGTTGCCAAGGGCGGCGGCAGTGAGTGCTTCGGCGGTACCCGGCACAGAGTGGTCGCCTTTGCCGACGGTGTCAAGGGCATTGAAAAATTTGTGGTGGATTGCTTTGCGGCAGCCAGCCGTGCAGGCGCCATCTGCCCGCCCTCTGTGTTGGGTGTTGGTATCGGCGGCACAGCCAATGTGGCGGCAAATCTTGCCAAAGAAGCAGCCTGTTTGCGTACGGTCGGCTCTCACCACCCGGAAGCGGCCTTCCGTAAGATCGAAGAAGATCTGTATGATGCTTTGAATTCTCTGGGTGTGGGCTGTATGGGTGCCGGCGGCGATACCTCCGTATTCGCGGTGAATGTGGAATATGCCTATACCCACATTGCCGGTATCTGCGTGGCCATCAGCAGCAACTGCATGGTTGCCCGGCGGGCATCCTCCCGCATTTTGGCAGACGGCACCGTAGAGCAAATGACAAGTCCCGATTGGTTTGGAGGCAGATAATATGGCTACTTATGAATTGCAGACTCCCTTTGACCCTGCCGAGATCGC
>JAZNLC010000162.1:0-26269 GCA_045578895.1 Faecousia sp.
AAATGATCGTTTATGCGGGCAGTGCCCGCAGACAATTCGTGCACGGTGCGGTGCTTGTCGTTACACCTTTGGGCATCGCTCGGTGTCGTTTTTGCGGCAATTATCGATAGAATTTTTAGGGAATCCCCCTAAAAACCTATCGAAAACCACTGCAAAGACGATACCGGGCAAGGCAAGGCACTAACGAAAAGTAGAAGTCTTGGTGCGAATTGGGCGCGGCGGCTCGCCGCATAAACGATCATTTACAGTACCATGAAAGGAGCATCCCATGGAAGCACTGAAAAATCTTGCCAATCTTCTGAAGGTCAAGACCCTCGTCACCCTGGCGGTCATGGCGGTCTTTTCCGTCCTGGCGCTGCAGGGCGATATCACCTCCGACAATGTGATGATCGTGGTGTCCACGGTCATCGCCTTCTACTTCGGCACCCAGCATGAAAAGTGATCTGACCGCCAGAGAAGAAGCCTTTGTGGCGGAATACCGCAAGGACTTCAACGGCGCGGCAGCCGCCCGGCGGATGGGCTACAGCGAAGGCTCTGCCCGGGGCGCGGCCCACCGGTTTCTGCGCAGCGAGGCGGTGCGCAAGGCCCTGGAAAAGGATCTGATCGTCCCGTTTCCCAACCGGGTGGTGGAAGAGCTGCATGCCATCGCCTTTTCGGAAGGCTCTGACGAAACCGGCGCAAAGGTCAAGATGGCCAGCAAGCTGAAGGCCCTGGAGCTTTTGGGCAAGCACCTGGGGCTCTTTGACCCCGCCGCCCAAAAGCCTGCCGCCCCCGTCACCATCATCGAAGATATCCCGCCGCAGCAGTAAATGATCGTTTATGCGGGCAGTGATCCGTTTGCGGTACCCAAAATTTCTTGTTCGCTATCCGCTCACGAAATTTTGACCGCTGCACATGCTTATGCCCCGCTTCATCTGCCACCGGCAGCGCGGGTCAACGCATCCGCACCCATTTCGTGCACGGTGCGGTACTTGTCGTTACACCATTGGGCATCGCTCGGTGTCGTTTTTGCGGCAATTATCGATAGAATTTTTAGGGAGCCCCCCCTAAAAACCTATCGAGAACCACCGCAAAATCGATACCGGGCAAAGCAAGGCACGAACGAAAAGTAGAAGTCTTGGTGCGAATTGGGAGCGGCGGCTCGCCGCATAAACGATCATTTATCTGTACAGAGCTGCTGATAAAGGCCAACGCATTTCGTGATTCCAAGGGTCTGGGCGTGATCTATGAGCTGCTTGATCTGCGGCATATCTCGCCACAAATGGAATAAAACCGCGTTTTCTTCGATCTTTGAGCGGTAACGGCAATGGAGTTCCTCATCTGTAAAGGCGTTTTCCGGCGGCACGGAATAGGGAAGTGGCACCGCCGTGCTGCCCGTTTCGGTTACGGTGACGCATACCGCCTGGGGCGCGATGTCCAGCCAAAGCTCCCTGCCTTTCCAGGGCGTAATATATTCCTCCAGCGGCTGATCCATGGGCACAGGGGGAAGAAAAACCGGACAAGTCAAATCTTTTGCGTAGAGACCAGATATTCCAACGGGGCAGGGAAGGTGCTGCATAAGCGTGTTGCAAAGACCGTGGTACACATCCACCGCAGGCCTTTCAAAATCCAAAAGCAAGCTGTCAAAGCGCAGCAGCGCATAAGCGTCCAGCAATTGGCTTGCAATCCGCTGTGGGTCATGACCATGGACCGGTGTGCGGTCATTGAGGATCAGCATGCTGCCCGGGGGCAGTCCTGCCGGAATATTGGAAAGTCCGGTGGTGTAGGGTGAAAAATGGCAGGCCATGTAGGCGGCGCAAACCCCTTCCGGAAGGGAAAAAGCTTCCAATTCTGCCGCTGTCATGGCAAGATAACGGGATATTCCCATGGACAAACACCGCCTAGCGTGGTATAATCTATCCATACTCTATGAAAGGAAAGGTGACTTTATGCCCTTTTCTCCGCTGCCTACCATGATCACAGACAGCCTGACCGATCTGACACCGTTTTTTCTCGAACAAAACGGCATCGAGCTTTTGATGCTGGATTTTGACAATACCATCGTGCCTTACACCACCAATGTGCCCACCAATGATATGGAGATCTGGCTGCGGTGCATGGTGCGCATGGGGGTCAAGCTGTGCGTGGTGTCCAACAGCAAGCGTGACCGGGTAAAGGTCTTTTGCCGTAAGTACGGCATTCCCTGCATCACCCACGCGAAGAAGCCTTTCTCCAAAGGGATCAAGGAGTGTTTGGAGCTGTTTGAAATGCAACCGGAGCAATGCGCTTTGGTAGGAGATCAGATCTATACGGATACCTTGGGTGCCAACGGTGTTGGTGTCAAATCCATTTTGGTGAAAGCCATCCACAATCATAATTTCTGGCTGAAGGCACGGCATGTGCTGGAATTGCCATTTATCTTTGCCGCAAGAAAAAGGAGAATCAAACTATGAAAAATATGGAAAAGTTTATGTCCCTCTTAGGTGAGGAAGTCGATGCCCTGCTGCTGACCAGCCGTTACAGCCGCCATTACTGCGCCGAGTTCGATATCGCCGAAGGTGTGGCCATCGTTACCAGGGCCGGCTGCCGTTATTTTACCGACAGCCGCTATATCGAGTCCGCCCAGAACAGCATTCAGGACTTTGAAGTGCTGGAAATGAACCGTAGCAATAACTATATCAAGCGCCTGAACGATGCCATCGTGGATTTCGGTGTCACCAAGCTGGGTTTTGAAGAGAACTATCTCACCGTTGCTGAGTACAACTACTATGCCAATCATCTGCAGGCATCTTTGGTGCCTTTCAACAAGCAGATCAACGGCTTCCGGGGTGTCAAGGAAGAATGGGAGCTGGAGCTGATGCGCAAGGCGCAGGTGATCACCGACAAGGCATTCAGCGAGGTGCTGGGCCGCATCAAGCCCGGTCAGACCGAACTGGAGCTGCAGGCCGAGCTGATCTATTGCCTGTATAAAAACGGCAGCCAGGGCCTTGCCTTTGATCCGATCGTCGTTTCCGGCCCCAAGACCAGTATGCCCCACGGCGTTGCCGGCGACCGTGTGATTCAGGAAGGCGACTTCATTACCATGGACTTTGGCGCGCTGTACCAGGGTTACTGCGCGGATATGACCCGTACCGTGGCCGTTGGCTATGCCACCGAGGAGATGGAAAAGGTCTACTATACGGTGCTGGAAGCGCAGAAAGCAGGCCTGGCAGTTTCCAAGGCAGGCGTACCCGGACAGGATATCGACGGCGCTGCCCGTAAGGTTATCACCGATGCCGGCTACGGCCCCTACTTCGGCCACGGCTACGGCCACAGCCTGGGCATGGAAGTCCATGAGAGTCCCAGCCCCAATACCGCAAACACCGAGGGCATGCCGCTCAATGCCATCGCATCTGCTGAGCCCGGCATCTACCTGCCCGGTAAATTCGGTGTCCGTATCGAAGATGTGGTGATTTTCAAGGAAGATGGCGTGGAGGATATCACCCATAGTCCTAAAAACTTGATAATTGTGTAAAAAAATGGCGATTACCTCTTGCATTTGCGCAACATTTCGGTTAAAATATATGAGCTAAAGTTTTGCAAATAAACACCCCCAATCATTGGGGCGTATCTTAGGAGGATAAATAACATGATTTCTGCAGGCGATATTCGTAACGGCGTTACTTTCGAGATGGACGGCAAGGTTATGCAGGTCATCGAGTTCCAGCACGTTAAGCCCGGCAAGGGCGCAGCTTTCGTTCGCGTCAAGATGCGCAACGTCATCACCGGCGGCGTGACCGAAACTTCTCTGAACCCCTCTGCCAAGTTCCCCACCGCTTTCGTTGAGAGAAAGAAGATGGAGTACTCCTACAACGACGGCTCTCTGTACTACTTCATGGATCAGGATACCTACGAGCTGGAGCCCATCGATGCTTCCGTTCTGGACGACTCCTTCAAGTTCGTCAAGGAGAACGACATCTGCACCATTCTGAGCTACAAGGGCAGCGTTTTCGGCGTCGAGTGCCCCACCTTTGTTGAACTGGTGGTTACCGATACCGACCCCGGCTTCGCCGGCAACACCGCTACCAACGCTCTGAAGCCCGCTACCCTGGAGACCGGCGCTGAGGTTAAGGTTCCCCTGTTCATCGAGATCGGCGAGAAGATCCAGATCGATACCCGTACCGGCGAGTACCTGGGCCGAGCAAAGTAATTTTCGTTTTATTTAAGGAGAACAGCTATGACGATTTCTGAAAAGGCCGCCTACCTGAAGGGCCTGATGGATGGTCTGAACCTGGACACCGAAAAGGCTGAAGGCAAGATGATCGCCGCCATCGTTGATCTGATGGGCGATGTGACCCGCCGCCTGGCTGATGTTGAGGAAACCACTATTGCCATTTCCGACGAGCTGGATGAGATCGAAGAGGATCTGGATGCCATCGAAGACTACATCCTGGACGAGGATGAGGACGACGACGAGGATTGGGACGACGATGACGATGACGACTATGACTTTGACGATGAAGACGAAGACATGGAAGAAGGCTTCGATTTCGGCGATCCCGACACCACCATCTACGAAGTAGAGTGCCCCAAGTGCGGCAGCATCATCAACTTTGATGAGGAGACCCTGGAAGAGGGCAGCATTGCTTGCCCCGAGTGCGGAGAAACCCTGGAGTTCTCTCTGGACGACGAGGACGAAGACGAGGAATAATCCCCAAAATCATACTGCCGCAGCTGGCCAGCTGCGGCAGTTTTTTTGTTATTTGACGATGATATTGGAATAGATCTGGAACAGTCTTTCAGTTTTGATCAGTGTCATCCGATAGGTGTTGCCGGTATAATCCTCTAATGTGTAGGTGATATGGTAAGTGTCGTTCTCTTGTTCCACAGAAGAGATGGTTGCCCAACTGCCCTGGGCATCGGAACGCCAGGCGTAATAGCAGTGATTTTCATCCCAGTAGCAATCCATCCGATCCAAACCTACGCCCCAGGTATCCCAGAATGCGATACCTAAGTATTTCTGAAGCCTTGCATCCATAGCACTGATGGGGAAGCGCTTTGCATTGCTCATCGGTTTTTCTTCACCCCAACCATTGGCGGAAAGAAAAGCTTTTTCTTCTTCTGTCAGAGGCATAACGCCGTGACTCCATTCCGGGAAGCCGTTGTAGCAGAACAGGTACAGATCAATGCCTTCCGGTTGACTAAAGTCCTGACCGGCGGCTTGTGAATAGGGACTTTGACTATCGGGGCGCAGGAGGGTACTGAAGAAAGCTAGAATGTAGTCCTCCGGTGCTGTGTTGTCAGGATCGTCCTTGCTGACTTCGTTTTCCACAAGGGCGGCACGGATCAACCGCTGATAGCCTTCGCCGGTATCGTAATAAATGTAGTTCGTGACATCCAGAGAAGCATAGACTTCAGTACCGTATGGAATATATCTGGCGAAATTATCCCATCTTGGCAGGGTGTCATTTTCCTCGTAGGCTGGCCCAAGATAAACAAATCCTTCCGGAAGCTGCTGTACCAAAGAATCTGTCTCCTTGTCTAAAACATATAGCATGCCCATCATCCGGATCATAGGAACTGCCATGATATCCTCATGGTAAGGCGGCTGCGTGGACGGTGTTGTTTCGGGGGGAAGCGTCGTCGGTGGTGGTGCAGTAGTGGTTGGGACTGTAGTTTCAATGGGTGTTGTGGTTTCTGCAGGTTGTGTGGTTTCCACAGTGGGATCAGTAGAATCGTTTTTTGCGCCGGTAAAGGTACAACCGACGAGCACCAGAGAAACAACTGTCAAAGCAACTACAGCGGCAAGAATGAACTTCGGTTTCTTTGCGATTGCCTGAATTCTCAGATACAGACTTCGCCTGTCTCCGGTCATGGTGGTGGCGGTGAGCAGATAATCCTGCACGGACGGTTTGGCGCAGCTCATTTCGATGAGGGCGCGGCCATAGCTTTCCCGGTTGCCGTCGCCCAGTTTTGCCAATGTGCCTTCGTCGCAGGCAAGTTCGCTGTCTGTGCGGGAAACTTTCACGGCGATCCAAACCAACGGATTGTACCAGTGCAGGGCCAGACAGATACAGCGGGTTACAGACCAAATATGATCCAAATGCCGGTAATGGGTCTGTTCGTGGGCGAGAATATAGGCCATGGCTTTTTCGTCAATGGCGGTATCCGGCAGATAAACGGAGGGGTGGATCAGTCCGAATAGACAAGGGGTCTCGACGGCGGCGCTTTGATAAATGGGCAGGGAAGCGTCCGTATCCAGTTTTCTGCGTGTACGCTTCAGCTTATAATAAAAAAGCAGATTGGAAGTCAGCAGGAATGCAACCATCAGCGCACATCCAACCAGCCAAAGCGATTTGAGAATTTGAGCGGTATCGTAGGCTTTTTCATAGGAATGCAGTTTTTGCTGAATTTCCGGCTGGTATTCCTGAATCAAAGCTTCCTGTCGTGTTTCGGGTAAAGCGGAATAAATCTCTTCCGGGAAGTCATGTTCTGCCAGAATTTCCTGTACAGCAAAATCATAACTGGCTTCCGGGGTCAATGCGCCGGAGGCGGCCTGTATCACAGGCTTTTCGGTGACAGGAGAGAGCAGATTGACTAGGCTGGCGGCGCTTTCTGCGATAGCGCCGGGAATCAGTAGCCGCAACACAACCAAAACCCACAGAGCATATTGAAATCGCTTGCTGATTTTGTCTCGGAAGATTAGCCGTAACAACAGAACTGCCGCAATGAGAACGCTGGAAGATACGATCCATTCAATCATGGTTCTGATCCTCCTTTGCCTTATCTAGAATTGCGTAAAGTTCGTCGATTTCCTCCTGAGTCAGATTTTGCTTTTTGGCAAAGGTGCTGAGCATCATACTTACGCTGCCATGGTACACCCGCTGCAAAAAGCTTTGGGTCTCCAAAATGGTGGTGTCTTCCTGACGCAAAAGGGGAGAATAGGTGTTCATGCCATTTACTTCCTGGCAGGCGATGAAACCTTTTTCGCACATCCGTCGCAGCATGGTTAAGGTGGTAGAGCGGGACCAGCCTGCGTGATGGCTCAGATACTCTGTTGCTTCCCGACCGGTGCAGGGTGCGTGCTTCCAAAGGCATTCCATCACATGCCACTCGGCAGGTGTCAGGGGTGAATGTACTTGTTCCATAGGCGTATCCTCCTCTGTTTAAACTGTAAACACATTGTAAATCATGCTGTTTACAATGTCAACAGATTGAAGGCAAAATTGGAAAGCTACACAAAAAACCGGTTGTCGGCAAAAACTGCCGCAACCGGTTTTTTATGCAGTTTGACATTTACAGGAAGAATAGCCGGGCGGATAGGGATGCCATGAAAAAACCTACAAAATCCGCAAAAAGAGCGGCAGGGACGGTGTAGCGGGTCTTTTTGATCCCGGCGGCCCCAAAGTAAACGCTGATGGTATAAAAGGTGGTTTCCGTAGAACCCAGCATAATCGCGGCTGTCCTGCCCACAAGAGAATCCACCCCGTGGGTGGCCATCAGCTCCGCACCCACTGCCAGGGCGGCGCTGCCGCTGATGGGCCGGATCAGTACGAGCATTGCCGTTTCCGGGGGAATACCGAGAAAACGCATCGCCGGGGCAAAAAAACCGCTGATGACACCCATAGCCCCGGAAGCGCGCAGCATCGTCACCGCGGTCATCAGCAGGATCAAAGTGGGGATGATGGATAACAGAATCTTAAGACCGTCCCCCGCACCGGAGAGCATGATATCATAGGCATTTTCTTTCCGGCCCAGGGCGATGGCGCAGATGAAAAACAGCAGAAGCGGAACGATATAGTCAATCATGTTTCCAAACCTTTCCCAGCAGCCATGCTGCCGTGACTCCGAGACCGGCGGAGCATATGCTTGTCAGCCACACCGCCGGCAAAATATCAAAGGGCGTACCGCAGCCCAAACTGACCCGAACCGCGGCCACATTCGCCGGGATCAGCTGGATGGAAGCGGTATTCAATACGATCAGGCGGCACAGCTCATCTGTGGCGATCCCCGGCTTCCCCTTCCGTGCCATCCGTTGGGCGCTCAAAATCCCCATGGGCGTGGCGGCGTTTCCCAGCCCTAAGAGATTTGCGCAGATGTTGGCGCTGAGGCTGGCGCGTAAAGAGCAATCTCCCTTTGCGGAAGGGAACAGCCGAAACAAGACAGGGCGAAACAGCCACGAGAGCTTTTCCGTCAGCCCGATATGTTCCATCAGTTTTCCGGCACCCGTCCATAAACAAATGGAACCGGCAATGGATACGGCCAGCGTAACCCCTGCCTGCGCACCTTCCGGTACTGCTGCGGCCAGTGCCGGGCCTGTCCCCAAAAACAGGGAAAAAATCAGAGAAACAGCCAGAATTCCCGTGTATATCCAACTCATTACCATGTTATCACCCTCCTGTAATGTACAATATGCCGATTATTCCAATTCTTGCCTATGCAAAAATTACAAAAAACGATCAGATTTGAAATAATGTTTGACAGAAATAACTATTCAAATTATAATATTTATAAGGCGATAATGCCTGAAATCGGAAAGGAAGCGGTCAATATGAAGGCAACTGGAATCGTTCGGAAAGTTGACGAATTAGGAAGGATCGTGCTGCCCATTGAGCTTCGCCGGACTCTGGATATTGAGGAGCGGGACGCACTGGAGATCTACCTGGATGATGATAGGATCGTGCTGCAAAAGTATGAACCTTCCTGCCTGTTCTGCGGCTCTGACCGCGGTCTGGTAAGCTACAAAGGAAAGAATATCTGCAGCGAATGTGTCAAGGAGATCGCCCGTCACTAAGATCATACCGATGCCGCCGTACGGATGTACGGCGGCATGTTTTTTCTTGTCAGTTTCCTGACACTGTGCTATACTGAATCGAGAGGGGTGGTATATGTGGTGATTCTGATTTGCCAGTTTGGTAACGAAACCAATACCTTTACACCGGGTCTGCTGGATCTGGCCATGCTGGCACCTAAGGGCTGGACAGAAGCGGACCGGGTGGAGGCGGAATTCGGCAGTACCAATTCCTATTTGGGCGGCGCGCTGCGGGCCATCCGGGAAGCGGGAGAAACGCCGATGCCTGTCGATCTGCTGACCAATAACGGTAATTTCGGCGCAGGCCCTTTGATGAGCGCCGAGTGCGCGAAAACGGCCATGGATCATATTTGTGATCAGGTGCGGTCGCGGTTGGGACAGTTCGACGGCATCTATTTCGCTCTCCACGGTGCGGGCTGCTGTGAGCTGGATGAAGACCTGGAAGGCTATACCCTGCGCCGCCTGCGGGAAGTGGTCGGGCCGGAAATGCCGATCTTCTGCACCTTGGATCTGCATGCCAATGTGACGCAGGAAATGGTGGACTTGGCTGACGGCCTGTTCAGCATCAAAGAAGTGCCCCATAACGACTGCTGCGAAGCCGGTTTCTTTGCGGCAAAGCGGCTCATTGCCTACATCCGTGGAGAGGAAAAAACGGTGATGGCATTCCGGAAACTGCCACTGCTGATATCTCCCGTTTGCGGCTCTACCCTCAGCGGCCCGGGCAAACAGGTGAAAGACTATTTTGGCCGCTATTGCCGTGACCATGGCCTTTTGGACTGCGCCTTTATCCATGGCTTTTCCGCGACAGACCGCAACTGCTCATCGGCTTCGGTGCTGGTCGTGGCCGATGGCTATGCGCCGGAGGAGCATGCGGATCATTTGGCCCGGTATGTATGGGACATGCGGAAAGCGTTTGTCAAGGTGGATATTCCCGATGCCGCCGGTGCGGTGGAGGCTGCATTGGCAGCGGTAAAGGATGGTTATGTGGTCATCAACGAAGCCTCCGACAATCCGGGCAGCGGCGGCCCAGGGGATGCCACCCATCTGCTGCGGGAGTTTTTGCGAAGAGATCTTCCCGGCACCATTATGGGTCCCGTATTTGATCCTGAAAGTATAGAAGAGATATACAGGCATGGAGTCGGTGACCGTGTCAGCATCCGCCTGGGCGGAAAGAAAATGCCCCTGGCAGGTGAGCCGATCCAAATCGAAGACGCGGAAATCATGAATCTGTGGGACGGTCAGTTTGTCTCCGCCGCGCCCATCAACAAGGGTGTGGCTATGTCCTACGGGAAAAGCGCAAGGCTGAAAAAGGGCAATGTGGAATTCATCGTGGTCAGCGTCCGGTATCAGACTTTGGATGACCGGCCCTTTTTGATGACCGGCGCGGATCTGAAAAATTACAGGATCGTGGGCCTGAAATCCATGAACCATTTCCGGGGGTATTTTACTTCCCGTGCCGATGCCATCATCACGGCCGATACCCCCGGCGCAAGACCTGCCAATTTGGCACTGTATCCCTATCAAAATGTCAAGCATCCCATCTATCCTTTGGATGCGGATACACAGTATTAAAAAGCAGCCGCCGTGGTGTTTCACGGCGGCTGCTGCGTATTTTATTCCAGGTGACCCAGTAATTCAAACACTTTTTTGGCGCTGTAGAGCAGCTGCTCTCTTGTGAGCAGACCCTCTGCGACCGCTTTGGCAAAATCAAAGTCCCCGGTGCTGTCGGTGATGGAGCAGGGCATTTTGACATTGCTGCCTGCGCGCAGCTCCTGATCGATGGTGGAAAAGGCGCTCCAGTCGGTCATCACGAGGCCCTGATACTTCCATTCACCCTTTAGGATGCCTTCAATCGCATCCCAGTTACTGCTGCTGCGCTGACCGTTGACCAGATTGTAGGATGTCATCACGGCCCAGGGTTTGGCTGTCTTGACAGCGATCTCGAAGCCCCGCAGGTAGATTTCACGCAAAGCTCTTTCAGAAACACGGGAATCGGAATCTCTGCGGTTGGTCTCCTTGTTGTTGCAGCAGAAATGCTTGACGGTAGCGGCAATGTTCTGCGACTGTACGCCTTTGACAAAAGCCGCGGCGAAGAGACCGGAGGGGAGGGGGTCTTCCGAGTAATATTCAAAGTTTCTGCCGCACATGGGGCTGCGGTGGATATTCAGAGCCGGTGCCAGCCAGATGCCGGCATTGTTTTCTTTTACCTCCAAAGCGCCTGCCTTACCCATTTTTTCGGCCCACTTGGGCTGCCAGGTCTGAGCCAGTACATTGGCGCAGGGGAAGAAGGTGGCGCTCACACCGCTGCCAAACATGGCCCGGAAGCCTGCGGGACCGTCGGCGGTGGGAACCAGGGGAATCTGCATGGCGGGATACCGGCTGAGCAAAGGCGCGCCGATGCCGCAGGTATTGGAGGGGTTCATCATAGGATGGCCGGACAGTAATTGCCCCAGCTGCTCGTCGGACATGGCAGCCAGTAAAGCATCCAGCTTGTTTTCTGCCAGCGCTGCGGGAAGGTCGATCTGCTCCGGTTCGGCCTTTGTTTTGTACGCGGGCGCAGGCTGCTTGTGGCCTGTGGCGGCGGGCAGCGGTTCGTAGCTTCCCTTTGCGGTCAGCCGCTTTTCCAGCTTGGAAGGTGACATATAACTGTGGCACCGTCGGCAAACGATATCTTCGTCCAGGGAGAAGGTCAATGCCGCGCCGCAATCTCTTACATTTACACCCAAATGCACGGTGTATTCGCCCTTTTCCAAAATGAACGCGCTCTTGCAGATCCTGCCTGCGTCATCAAAAGAGCCAAAGTCCTTCAGGTGGAAGGAAAGGGTGACTGTGCAGCTTTCGCCGGGCAGCAATTCTTTCGTCTTTTGGAACGCTGTCAGCACCTTGGCGGCTTTGCCCAGCTTGCCCTGAGGGGCGGAAAGATAAGCCTGCACCACTTCCTTGCCGGGATATGTTCCCGTATTTGCCACGGAGGCGGTGATCTTTACGGTGTTGTTTTCCAAAACGGCAGCTTTGCAGGCCACATCAAAGGTCGTATAGCTCAAACCGTAGCCAAAGGGATACACAACTTTCTCAGGGGCAAAGGTTTCAAAATACCGGTAACCCACAAAGATATCTTCTTCGTAATCTACATGGTCACGGTATTGGGCAAAGTTAGCGGTGCTGGGATAGTCTTCAATCCGATGCGCCAGGGTATCCTGCAAATGTCCGGAAGGATAGCGCTTGCCCAACAGCAGCTCACACAGAACCTCACCGGCAGCACCGCCGCTGAACATAGGATACAACACAGCGCTGACCTTGGGATTGTTTTTAAATTCCGCAGTAGCCACCGGACCGCAGACATTGAGGATCACGATGACCTTTTCAAAATCCTCGCACAGCTTATGGAACAGCGCTTGTTCTGCTGGGGTCATCAGAAAATCGCCTTCCTGACCGCTGCGGTCGAAGACATTGCTTTCGGTAGAAAAGCGGCTGATGCAAAACAGCGCGATGCCGCCAAAGACTTTCGCATCCGCGTATAAGCTGTCCGGAAGCGCAGGGAATACGGGGGGACGGTCCGGCGCAAAGGACCGGATTTCGTTTCCACCGGAAGACCCGTAGGGGCAGACAGCGCGGTAATGTTCCAGCAGGGGGGAGAATACCTGCAGCGAGCCCTTCTGGTTTTGGGCATAGAGTCCGTCAGCCAGGGATACCAGATTCCTGGATTCCACCCAGCCGCTGCCACCGCCGCCAAACAGAAAGCCGCTGAAGCCATCGCCGAAGGGGCATACCTTTGTTCCTTCCTTCAGCGGCAGAACACCGTCATTTTTTAAAAGAACAGTACCCTCGGCGGCAATGTCCTTGCTTAAATTTCTGTGAGCCCTGGAGCCGGTGACCAAACGGCCATCCTTGCCCATAGGCAATACAGGTTGATGAATGAATCTACCAAAGCGTTTCATTGGGGAAGCTCCCTTCCTTACAGATTCAAGGCCGCGTCATATACGACATTTTTGGGAAGATCCAGATCCTTTGCGGTCTGCTTGATGGCATCCTTGCGGCTGAGGCCCTGCTCCATGAGCTTTGCTACATGGACGGCGGCATCTTCCGGTGTGGCCTCTTCCTTAACGGTTTCCGGCGCACCGGCTACCACCAGAACAAACTCGCCCCGGGGCGGCTGCTCGGTATATTTCACAATAGCCTCCGCCAAAGTGGTGCGCACCACTTCCTCGTGGAGCTTTGTCAGCTCCCGGCACAGGCTGATGGGGCGCTCACCGCCGAAGGCAGCGGCCATATCTTCCAGGGTGTTCAGCAGCTTATGGGGCGCTTCATAGAAGATCATGGTTCTGCTCTCGCCGACCAATGCCTGCAGGTGCTCCCGGCGGCTCTTCTTGGCGGTGGAAAGGAAGCCTTCAAAGCAGAAGCGGCCCGTGGACTGGCCGGAGATGCTCAGGGCCGTGATCACGGCGCAGGGGCCGGGAATGGCACATACGGTGATGCCCGCTTCGGCGCACTGCTTGACCAAGTCCTCACCGGGATCGGAGATGGCGGGACTGCCCGCGTCTGAGACCAGCGCGCAGGTTTCACCGGCTAAAATTCTATCTAATATCACATTGCCTTTCGCGGCCTTGTTATGCTCAAAGTAGCTGACGAGGCTTTTTTTGATGCCCAGATGATTCAGCAGCTTCATGGTCACCCGGGTGTCCTCCGCGGCAATAAAATCCGCCTGCTCCAAAGTTTCCCGGCAGCGGATGGAGATATCCCCTAAATTACCGATGGGGGTCGGCACTAAATACAACATTCCAGCCATGGTGGCCTCCTAAAGATCGTAGATTTCCCGGCAGCGCGCCGTAGGCGTGCCGTCGGGCTCATAAAGAACCAGTTCTTCCCAAATAAGACCCGGCTTCGCGCCCTTGCGGCACTGCACAAGGATCAGATTGACCGGATCGGCGGCTTTGTGCCGCACCAGGCACAGCCGTTTGGCTTCCAACTGAAAGCGGGAAGCAACGGCACAGATCTGCGCCAATCGCTCCGGCTTGTGTACCAGGAAAAAGTCTCCGCCGTATTTTAATGCCCAGGAAGCACTGCAAAGCAGGTCTTCCAGCGTGCAATACGCTTCTTGCCGGGCCACCGGCAGCGATTCACTGGCGGGACCGCCGGAAAAATAAGGGGGATTGGATACGCATACGGAAAAGCTTCCGGGACGGAAGTTCTGATTCACAGTTTTTAAATCGGCGCATATACTGTCCATTCGGTCAGTAAGCTGATTTGTACGGATATTCTCAAGGGCGCCTGTGTGGGCAGCCTCGTCCAACTCGATGCCGGTGACATGGCAAGTGGGATCCTTGGCGCACAGCAGCAGGCCAAGGGTACCGGCACCGGAACCTAAGTCCAGTACCGTGGCGTTTCGGCTCAGCCGGACGAAGTCCGCCAGCACCATGGAGTCGGTGCTTAAGGGAAACGCGCCGTCCGGCAATTGCAGGGTATATTTCCTGCGCAGAAGCTCCATGTGATCCCTCCTAACAACAAAAATCGGCCTGCGCGGTCGGACGTGTCCGACGGCACAGGCCGACTACGGATGGTGAAGATTATTCTTCTTCGATTGCTTCGACGGGGCAGTTCTCAGCGCAAGCGCCGCAGCTGACACAGACATCAGCGTCGATGACATACTTCTCGTCGCCCTCAGAGATAGCCTCAACGGGGCAGTTGTCGGCACAGGCGCCGCACTTGACGCAAGCATCAGTAATCTTGTAAGCCATGATTTTTCCTCCATATGTTTGTTGTTGGGCATTCCGATAGCAATGCACCTCTATTCTAGCATGGATTTTAGAAAATGCAATTCCTTTTTTAAAAAACATTTGTATATTTTTTGCCCCCCATGGCGAAAATTTCCGGAAAGGGGTGCATGCTTATGAACTATGACCAAAGAGCGCTGGACCTCATTCTGGATGCGACACACTGCGCCCGGCAACTGGGGCACAGCTATGTAGGCAGTGCCCATTTGCTGCTGGCGCTGCTGCGCAGTCCGGGAATGGCAGGAAATTTACTCCGGGGAGCGGGACTGGAAGAAGGATTGATCCGCTCTGCCATGGGGGTGCTGTACGGCGTGGGCACGCCGGATCTGCCGCTGCCCCAGGGAATGACGGTGCAGCTGCGCAGGATCCTGCGCGGCGCGGGAAATGAGGCAAAGAGTTTAGACAGCAGGGAGGTGCGGCCGCAGCATATCCTGCTGTCGATGTTGAGGACAGAACGGTCCTCCGCCGGGGAACTGATTCGGTTAGGCGGGGTGGACGCGGAACTTTTATTTACAAAAGCCGTTTCCGGCATTCGCTGGGAGACGGTGCAGCCGCAGAAACGCAAAAGGGAGGGCGCGACAATGAAATTGCTGGAACAGTTCAGTGAAGACCTGGTACAAAAGGCCGAGTCTATGGATCCGGTGATCGGCCGGGACCGGGAGATCGATACGGTGATTGGGATACTAAGCCGAAAACATAAAAATAACCCGGCGCTGGTGGGAGAGCCGGGGGTGGGAAAAACCGCCATCGCCGAGGGCCTGGCCCAGCGGATGGCAGCGGGCAATGTGCCGCCCCAGCTGAAGGAAAAGCGCCTCATCAGCCTGAACATGGCGAATCTGGTGGCGGGTACCAAGTACCGCGGCGAGTTTGAAGAGCGGCTGCGGGATGTGCTGGCGGAGATTCGCCGCAGCTCGGATGTGATTCTGTTTGTAGACGAAATGCACACCATTGTGGGGGCAGGCGCGGCTGAGGGTGCCATCGATGCCGCCAACATTTTCAAGCCCGCATTGGGCAGGGGAGAACTGCAGATGCTGGGTGCCACCACCTTGACGGAGTACCGGAAGTTTATCGAGAAGGACCCGGCTTTGGAACGGCGCTTCCGTCCGGTGACGGTGGAAGAACCCAGTGAGGAAGCCACCCTTAAGATCCTGCGGGCCTTGCGGCCGGGGCTGGAACGGCACCACGGCCTTCGCATCACAGAGGAAGCCATGAAAGAGTCAATCCGGCTGTCGCAGCGGTATTTGCCGGATCTGTATTTGCCGGATAAGGCCATTGACCTGCTGGATGAAGGGGCTTCTCATGGTGCGATGGAGCAAATGCGAAACGGCAGAACGGCGAAAAAGGAACTGGAAGCGGAACTCAGTGAAGCGGTGCGGGAAAGCCGCTTCGAGAAAGCGGCGGAGCTGCGGGACCGGATGCAGCGAATGGCCAGCCGCACGGCAGACGCGAAGCACCAGCGGACGGTAACCGGGGCGGATGTAGCCTGGGCGGTATCCGGGCGCACCGGCATCCCTGTAGGCAGGCTCACCGCCGATGAAAGGCAGCGGATGCTGCGTTTGGAAACACTGCTGGAAGAGCGGGTGATGGGTCAGCGCAAGGCAGTAGCCACAGCGGCGGAAACCATCCGAAGGGGACTGTGCGGTTTGCGGGATGAAAATCTGCCGGTGGCCGCCATGCTGTTTACCGGCCCTACCGGCGTGGGAAAGACGGAGCTGTGCCGGGCCATCGCGGAGGAACTGTTTGGCAGCAGGGATGCCATGATCCGTCTGGATATGACAGAGTATATGGAAAAGCAATCGGTCTCCCGGCTCATCGGCGCACCTCCCGGGTATGTGGGTTATGAGGAAGGCGGCAAACTGACCGAGGCGGTGCGCCGCAGACCCTACTGCCTGGTACTGCTGGATGAGCTGGAAAAGGCCCACCCGGATGTTTTGGGGATACTGCTTCAAATTATGGAGGAAGGGGTGCTGACGGATTCCAACGGCCGGCGGGTCAGCTTCCGCAATACCATCGTGGTCATGACATCCAATGTAGGCGGCGAGATCCGTTCCGACGGTTTGGGTTTCCGTCCCGGCGGCAGAGAGGGAGAACGGGAAGCGGCGGTGCGTCAGACCTTTACGCCGGAATTTTTAGGGCGTTTGGATCAGATCATTTGCTTTGAACCGTTGACGGAGGCGGCAATGGAACAGATCGTGAAGAAATACTTGCTGCAGCTCCAGCAGCGAAGCCAGGCGCTGGGTATGCAGCTGCAGTTTCCGGAGGAACTGCCGGCGCTGCTTCGCTGCCGGGCAGGGGCAAAGGGCGGAGCAAGACAGATCCGCCGTATGGTGCAGGAGCAGGTGGAAGGCCCCCTGGCGGTGTTCCTGCTGCAAAGCGGGAAAAAGCCCGGCCGCATCGTTGGAGAAGTAAAGGACGGCCGGCTGCAATTTCGGGAATAAAATAGAACAAGTGTTCAAAAATGCGAAAAACCGGGTGATTTTTTGCGTTTTTTCTGTAAATTTATGCAAAAAAATATTGATTTTTAAAATTAAAAGCGGTATACTGTGCATATATGGAGCAAAAGGGTAGAAAAGTGGAGTAAGATGGAGCGGAGGTGAGCGCGTGTGATCGGAAAATACCCTGCGAAATTGGATGAGAAGAATCGTCTGTTTGTCCCTGCGAAGCTGAGAACAGAACTGGGCAGCGAGTTTTTTGTGACTCTGGGTGTCAATTGCGGCCGCCGCTGTCTCACCGTATATACCGCTGCCGATTGGGAAGTGCTGGGGCAGAACTACAACGCGCTGCCGATTTCCCAGCGCTCCGCCGCTACCAGCCTGATCTTTATGAATGCCACAGAATGCGCTCCCGACAAGCAGTTCCGCTTTACCCTGACCCAGTTTCTTCTGGATTACGCCGGCATCGGCCGGGATGTGATGATCGTGGGCAGAGCCGGTCAGGCGGAAATCTGGGACGCGGAGGAATTCAAAGCCTTTGAGGCCGAGAACCTTACCCCTGAAAAACTGCTGGCATCCCTGGAGGCAATTGGCCTATGAGTGAATTTCATCATGTGTCCGTGCTGCTGCACGAATGCATCGAGGGATTGAACATCAAACCCGACGGCATTTATGTGGATGGTACTTTGGGCGGCGCCGGACATTCTTCTCAAATCGCAGCCCGGCTGACCACCGGCCGGCTCATCGGCATCGACCGGGATCCGGTAGCCCTGGAAGCTGCCGGCAAGCGGCTGGCACCCTATGCCGACCGTGTGACCCTGGTTCACTCCAATTTCTGCGAGATCGCCCAGGTCCTGAAGGATTTGGAAATTGAAGGCGTAGACGGTATTTTACTGGACCTTGGGGTGTCTTCTCCTCAATTGGATGAGGTCAGCCGTGGATTTTCCTACATGGGTGACGCGCCGCTGGATATGCGCATGAACAGCGAAGATACCCTGACCGCCTACGATGTGGTCAACACCTGGCCCTACGAAGAGCTTCGGCGCATTTTGTATGAGTACGGTGAAGAACGTTACGCGCCGCAGATTGCAAGCGCCATCTGTCGTAAACGGGAAACGGCACACATCGAAACCACCCTGGAACTGGTGGATATTATCCGTTCGGCCATGCCGCCCGCGGCATTACGGGAGAAGCAGCATCCTGCCAAGCGCAGTTTCCAGGCCATCCGTATCGCCGTCAATGACGAGCTGGGCAGCGTGGAAAAGGTGATGGAGGACGCGATTCCCTGCCTGAATCCCGGCGGCAGGCTGGCCATCATTACGTTCCATTCTTTGGAAGACCGGATCGTGAAAAACGGCATGACAGCCGCCTCCAAGGGCTGTACCTGCCCGCCTAACTTCCCGGTGTGCGTTTGCGGAAAGAAGCCGAAGGTAAAGCTGATCTCCAAAAAACCCATCGTATCGGGCCAGGAAGAATTGGACAGCAATCCCAGAGCAAGAAGCGCGAAGCTTCGGGTTTGCGAAAAACTGTAATTTGAACGAAAGGGGAGAACCACTGTGGCACGAGGACCGGAAGTGCAATATATTCGCTACTATACCGACGGCAGTGCTGCGCGGCAGCTGGAGCTTGTCCCTCCAAAGAAACGCCGCCCGCTCCCCAAGGCAAAAAAACGGTATCAGTACACGCTGTACATACAGCCTATGGCCATTGCGGGCATTCTGCTGTCGGCAGTGCTGCTGGTGATGATGGCGGTGGGCTATAACGAACTGCGCCACGCGCAGAAGGAAGAACAGGCCATGGGAAATTATGTGCAGCAGCTGAGAAGCCAGAATGCCGTGGACCGTGCGGAATATGAGGATACGCTGAATATTGCGGAGATCGAAAAGTCGGCGCTGGCTCTGGGCATGATCCCCCAGGAGCAGGTGCAGCAGCTGGCAATCTCCGTAGATATGCCCCAAGCGGAGGAAACGCCCGGCTTTTGGGAGCGAACCGTAACATTTTTGGAAGGCCTGTTTGCATAAAGGCTGTACCGGTCAATACAATTAGGATAGCAGACAGCAATGGGCGGTGAGGGTTTCCTTGCTGCCCATTGATGGGCTTCACACGAAAAAATCGTGGGTCCTATGGAAAGGCCGGTGGGTATGAAAAAACGAACGCAGTACCAAAGAGTCCGGATGGACAGCGGGCAGCACAGGCGGATCTTGCTGGTGTCGATCCTGTTTGGAGCGGTTTTCTTTGTGCCGGTGGTGCTGCGGCTGTATAGCCTGATGGTTACGGACTATGACTACTACGCGCAGCTGGCACTGCGAAACCAAACCAGAAGCACTGCGGTCACGGCAGAGCGGGGCATCATCTACGATGCCAATATGAATGTACTGGCCTGCAACCAAAGTGTGGAAAATGTTTATTTGGATCCCCATGAGCTGAAGCAATCCAAAGCGGACATCCCGGCTGTTGCGGAAACTTTGGGCCGGATCCTGGAGCTGGATCCGGGGTGGATCCGGGAGCAGGCGGCGGATACACGCATGCGCTATAAAAAGCTGGCGGAGCGGATCAGCCAGGAGACTGCCGCCGAGATCCGGGCCTATATCAATGAGAAGAATATCTCCGGCATCCATTTGGAGCCGAACTCCCAGCGCTTTTACCCCTACGGAAGCCTGGCTGCCCAGGTGATCGGCTTTACCAACGCCTCCAACACCGGTTCTGAGGGGATCGAAGCTGCCTACAACAGCTTTTTGGAGGGCAGTGCCGGCCGGGTGATTACCACCAAGGGCAACAACGAAATGGATATGCCCTTTTCCTATGAAAAATATGTGCAGTCACAGCAGGGCTGCAGTGTGATCCTGACCCTGGATGCCACGGTGCAGGCATGCCTGGAAAAACAGCTGGAAGCCGCCATCGGCCGCTACGATGTACAAAACGGTGCCTTTGGCATGGTAATGAATGTCAATACCGGGGAGATCCTGGGGATGGCTACCCTGGGAAGCTACGATCCAAACGCCTATTTGGAAGTGTACGATCCGGTGAAAGCCGGGCAGCTGGAGCAGCTGCGGCTGTATTACCTGGCGCAGCCGACGGACAGCGATGCTTATTCTGCCGGGAAAAAAGCCTATATCCAGGCCCTGGGTGAGGCGCGGCTGAAGCAGTGGCGCAACCGGTGCATCTCCGACGGCTATGAACCCGGTTCTACCTTCAAGGTGCTGACCATGGCGGCGGCCCTGGACAGCGGTGCCATCGATCTGCAAACGAGCTTCTATTGCAAGGGCGCGGAGCAGATTCCCGGAAGATCCCAGCTGCTGCACTGCTGGCGATCCAGTGGCCATGGATCGGAGCAGACGCCCCAGGCCCTGCAGAATTCCTGCAATATCGCCTTTGCCCACATCGCTTTGAAGCTGGGCGGTGAGCGGTTTTACGAATATGTGAAAAACTTCGGTGTTTTGGAGAAGACAGGAATCGACCTTTCCGGCGAGAGCAAAGGGGTATTCTTTGATAAGGCCCTGGTGACGGATACCGATAAATGGGGAACCGCTTCCCTGACCTCCGGCTCCTTTGGGCAGACATTTAAGCTGACACCGCTGCAGCTGGTGCGGGCCATTTCCTCGGTGGTCAACGG
Source organism: Faecousia sp. (assembly GCA_045578895.1). Classification (GTDB taxonomy): domain Bacteria; phylum Bacillota; class Clostridia; order Oscillospirales; family Oscillospiraceae; genus Faecousia. The sequence goes on from JAZNLC010000162.1 coordinate 20,587, forward strand.
CGGCTATTTGATGGAGCCCTATATCGTATCGGAGATTTTGGACAGCAGCGGTAATACGGTGCTGAAGCAGGAACCGACTATGGTCCGCCGTACCATCAGCGAAGAGACTTCCCGGACCATGTGCGCTCTGATGGAATCGGTGGTAACGGAAGGTACGGCGAAAAATGCCGCAGTAGCCGGGTATTCCATCGGCGGAAAAACCGGCACCAGTGAGAAGATCGATGTGTTTGACGAGAACGGACAGCGGGTGCTGGATAAAATTGTCTCCTTTGTGGGGGTTGCGCCCATGGACGATCCGCAGTATATTGTATTGGTAGCTTTGGATACACCCTCCCGGCAAACGGGGATCTATATCTCCGGCGGTGTGATGGCTGCCCCAACTGTGGGGGCGGTAATGGCGGATATTCTGCCCTACTTGGGTGTCAAGCAGAGCGAAGCCGGCCAGGCCCAGTGGGTCACACTGGAGGATGTAACCGGTATGTCTGCCGCGGAAGCGGAAAAGAAACTGAAAGAAGCCGGGCTGACTGCCATCACAGAAGGCTTCGGTACAAAAATAGTGAGTCAGATCCCGCTGCCGGGGCAGAGTGTGCCGGCCGGCAGCCAGGTGCTTTTATATTTAGGAGAACACTAAGGAGGATGCGTTATGAAGCTGAAAGAACTTTTACGGGGGATCCGTGTGCTGCAGACCAATGCGGATCCGGAAATGCATATTGAAAGCGTGGCCTATGATTCCCGGAAGGTGACTCCCGGCAGCCTGTTCGTTGCCATTACCGGCTTCTCTTCCGACGGAAACCGGTTTATCCCCATGGCCCTGGAAAAGGGTGCCGTGGCAGTCGTTACCGCCAAAAAGCCGGAAGAGGAGATCCCCTATGTGCTGGTGGAATCCGACCGGCTGGCCCTGGCGATGCTGGGTGTCAATTACTACGGCCATCCCGGTGACAGCATGACGATGATCGGTATTACCGGCACCAACGGCAAGACCTCGTCTACGCTGCTGCTGAAGCATATTTTGGAAACGGTCAAGGGCGCGAAGGTAGGTTTGATCGGCACCATGGAAAACCGGATCGGTGATGTGGTGGTTCCCACGGAGCGCACCACCCCCGAAAGCTTTGACCTGCAGGGCCTGTTTGCCCAAATGCGGGATGCCCATTGCACCCATATGATCATGGAAGTTTCTTCCCACGCCCTTTCTTTGGAGCGCGTGGGCGGCGTGCATTATGATGTTGCCGCTTTTACCAACCTCACCGAAGACCATTTGGATTTTCACGGCACCATGGAAGCCTACTGCGATGCCAAGGCAGAACTTTTTGCCCGGTGCGACAAGGCCGTGGCCAACTGCGACGATCCCTGGTTTGACCGGGTCACAAGCCGTGCTGCATGCCCGTTGCTGAAGACCGCTGTCGCCGGTCACGGGGACCTGTGCGCGAAAGACCTGCAGCTGCTCTCTGACGGCATTTCCTTTACCGCGGTCTATGGAGAGGAAACGGCCAGGGTGCGGCTGCCCATCCCCGGCAAGTTTACGGTGTATAATGTGCTGACGGTTTTGGGCATTGCTCTGCAGCTGGGGATTTCTTTGAGCGATGCCGCGAAGGCGCTGGAATCCGCCCGGGGCGTCAAGGGCCGTGTGGAAGTGGTTCCCACCCCCGGAAAGCCCTATACCGTCCTCATCGACTACGCCCATACCCCCGACGGTCTGGAAAATGTTCTCAGTTCTGTCAAGGATTTCTGTAAGGGCAGATTGATCGCGGTATTTGGCTGCGGCGGTGACCGTGACCGCACCAAGCGGCCCATTATGGGCAGGATCGGTACAGAACTGGCTGATCTGGCCATCATTACTTCCGACAATCCCCGTACCGAAGTACCCATGGAAATCATCAAAGACATTGTGGCGGGGCTGCCCGGGGACACAAAAAATTACGAAGTCATTGAAAATCGTATCGAAGCCATCCATCATGCTATGGACATTGGACAAAAAAATGATATAATTGTATTAGCAGGAAAAGGCCACGAGACCTATCAGGAGATCTGTGGCGTGAAACACCACCTGGACGAGCGGGAGGTCGTAGCTGCCTACCTGTAAGGAGGAACAACCATGGGTAAGATCACACTGGCGCAGGCCGCGGCCTGGTGCGGCGGACATGTAGACGAGAAATACAGAGACATCACCTTCCTGGGAGCCAACATGGATTCCAGAAGTATCCAGCCGGGCCAGCTGTTTATTGCTTTGGTGGGAGAGCGGGATGGCCATGATTATATTCCGATGGCTATGGAAAAGGGTGCGGCCGCAGTGCTTTGCTCCCGTCCCTGTGGAGATGTGCCTGCCATTATCGTGGAAGATCCCCGGCTTGCTTTGGGCGATATCGCCCGGGCGGAGCGCATGCGCATCGGTATGCAGGTGGTGGGCGTTACCGGCTCTGTAGGCAAGAGCACCACCAAGGAAATGATTGCGGCTGTACTGTCCAGTACCTACCGGGTGGCCAAGACGCCCGCCAATTACAACAACGATATCGGCATGCCCATGGCGATCCTTGCCATGCCGGAGGATACCCAGGTAGCGGTGCTGGAAATGGGTATGAACCATTTCCGGGAGATCGCCTATCTTTCCTCCATCGCCCAGCCCAATGTGGCTGTGATCATCAATATCGGCACCATGCATATTGAGCATTTGGGCTCCAAGGAAGGCATTCTCAAGGCGAAAATGGAGATCCTGGAGGGTATGCGTGAGGGTGCGGATGTGATCCTGAACGGAGACGACCCCCTGCTGTGGAGCCAGCGAAACCTCTCACACATGAAGCTGTGCTTCTTTGGACAGGAGAATCCCCAATGCGCCGTGAAGGCCTGTGAAATACAAGAAGAATCCGAATATATGCGCTTCCGGGTAGAAACCGGAAATGCCGCCTTCCCGGTAGCGCTGAATCTGGAGGGCAAGCATTATATTTCCGATGCCCTGGCAGCCGTCAGTGTGGGCATGACCATGGGCATAGAGCCGGCAAAGATCCAGGAGAGCCTGTCCCAGTTCCGCAATATGGCAGGCCGGCAGGAGATCTTTACGGCAAAGGGCTGCACCATCATCAAGGATTGCTACAATGCCGGCCCGGAGAGCATGGCTGCCGCGCTGGAAGTGATGGGCAAGCGGGAAGGCCGTCATGTGGCTGTCCTGGGCGATATGCTGGAGCTGGGTGCCTGTACCCAGGCGGAGCATTACCGGGTAGGCCGCATTGCCGCCGAAAAAGCGGACATCCTGCTGGCTTTCGGCCCCAACGGCAAGCGGACCCTCAGCGGTGCCATCACCGGCGGTATGTCCGAAAACAAGGCCATGGCCTTTGAAGACCGTGATAAGCTGGCGGCAGTTTTGAAGCGGCTGGTAAAGCCCGGAGATGTGCTGCTGTTTAAGGGCAGCCGGGGCATGCGCATGGAACTGATCTTAGAAGCGTTCCTGAAAGAAGAATAACACCTACATAAGCGGAGGAAATATACATGACGAGAATCATCGTAACAGCGGTGGCAGGTCTGGTGCTGTCGGGTGTGCTGGGCTATTTTCTGCTGCCCGTGCTGCGGGCGCTGAAGGCGGGCCAGTCCATCCGTGAGATCGGCCCCACCTGGCACAATCATAAAGCCGGCACGCCTATGATGGGCGGTTTGATGTTCATCTTTGCGGCAATCATCTGTCTGCTGGGTAATCTGTTTACCATGGAGGAACATTCTGTTTTTTATGTACTGGTTTTGAGCCTGTGCTTTGGCTTTGTGGGCTTCCTGGACGATTTTTATAAGATCAAATTCAAGCGGAATCTGGGTCTGACGGCTTTGCAGAAAGCAATGCTGCAGATGGCGGTTTCTGCGATCTACCTGTATTTGCTGTACCGGCAGAATATTTTGACCTGCGATATCTATGTGCCGTTTTTCAATGTCACATTTTATCTGCATCCCATCGTGTATATTTTCTTCGCGATGTTTGTAATGGTGGGCTGTGTCAACGCGGTCAATCTGACCGACGGTGTAGACGGTCTTTCCAGCAGCGTTACCATTCCGGTAATGATCTTCTTCGCTGCTGCCGCCGTCTGCATGGGGAAATACGACCTGGCATTACTGCCTGCCGCACTGGCCGGCGGCCTGATCGCTTACCTGTTTTATAACTGGCATCCGGCCAAGGTGTTCATGGGCGATACCGGATCGCTGTTTTTGGGCGGCGTGGTCTGCGCCATGGCCTTTGCGCTGGATATGCCCCTGGTTCTGATTTTGGTAGGCTTTGTTTATATTGTGGAAACGCTGTCCGTGATCCTGCAGGTGGGCTATTTTAAGCTGACCCACGGTAAGCGGCTGTTTAAAATGTCTCCTATCCACCATCATTTTGAAATGTGCGGGTGGAAGGAAGAAAAAATCGTGCTGACCTTCGCGGGCGTATCCGCGCTGATGTGCCTGCTGGCCTGGTTCGGTATTTCCGGAAGAATTTGATACTCGCATACGAAGAAAGGAGATCTTATGGCGGTGCAGAGAGCCTCTCTGTATGCCAAAGAGAACCGCTTTTCGCTTTTCCGGCGAAAAGAAGACAGTGTTGATTATTTGTTTTTGACTTTGGTGCTGCTGCTTTTGGGCGTGGGATTGGTGATGCTGTATTCTGCCAGTTATGCCCAAAGCGAATACGATACCGGCTACGCGATCTCTACCCGGTATCTGCAAAAGCAGGCGGTGTGCGCCGGTTTGGGGCTCATTGCCATGGCAGTGCTTTCCCGGATTCCGGCGGATTTCTGGCTGCGGCTTGCCTGGCCGCTGTACGCACTGAGTATCTTGCTGCTGCTGAGCGTGCTGGTGGTGGGGGAGTCGGTTAACGGCGCCCGCCGGTGGATCAATATCGCGGGGCTGCAGTTTCAGCCCTCGGAGATCGCCAAGTTTACCATGATCGTGCTCTTTGCACGGCTGACCAAAGGCTTCGGCCCCGATGCAAAAGAATTCCGATACGGCGTTTTGGGCTTTGGCAGCGCGCTGCTTGGCATTTTGGTGCCGCTGGCGCTGGAAAAGCATCTTTCTGCCATTATGCTCATGGGCATGGTGGCGGTGGTCATGATGTTTGTGGCAGGCACACATCCCAAATGGCTTGCTGCAGGTGCTGCCGCTGCTGCTGTTTTTGTGGTGATCTACATCAGCTTTATGGGCTACGCCGGGGACCGGGTCACCGCCTGGCTGCACCCGGAGCTGGATCCCGGGGATACGGGCTATCAGATCCTCCAATCCTTGTATGCCATCGGCTCCGGCGGTGTATTCGGCTTGGGTTTGGGCAAAAGCAGGCAGAAGTATCTGTATTTACCCTTTCAGTATAATGATTATATCTTCGCGGTGATCTGCGAAGAGTTGGGCCTTGTGGGCGCGGTGCTGATCATTTTGCTCTTTTCCGCACTGATCATCCGTGGCTACTGGATCGCTCTGCACGCCCATGACCGGTTTTCTACGGTGCTGGCGGCGGGGCTTGTAACACTCATCGCCGTGCAAACGGTTTTGAATTTATGTGTAGTTACCAATCTCCTGCCATCCACAGGCATTGCCCTGCCTTTCTTTTCCTATGGAGGCACGGCACTGGCAGTGAACCTGGGGGAGATGGGGATTGTACTTGGGATCTCCAGATCCCGTAATCAAGCAAAGAGACAGGAGGCACTCCTATGAATGTGATTTTTACCTGCGGTGGTACCGG
>JAZNLC010000163.1:0-2595 GCA_045578895.1 Faecousia sp.
AATTTTCTTTTAGAATATGATGCAAAACTATAAGCCAATACCGTTTCTCCATTATAACGGAATGAGAATTGAGGCGCATAGTACCAACCCTTACCCCTTTTTTGAAAAGAAACACACTTGGCAGCTATGGCATAGGTGCAGTTTTTGTATCGGACAAGCATTTCCGCAAAGGTAGCAATCAAGAACAAGCCAAGCGGAAAAACGAACCCAGCGATAATTAGTTTTTCTGAAGTTAATAACATACCTGCTGCCATCAAGCAGGGCAACAAGAACCAAACAGTTGCAGATATGATATAGTAAAAGTTTTTGTCCTTGGTATAGATATAAACATATAGTACGCTCATTGGCAAACCTATAATAGATAGGAATATAAAAAAAGGATATACTTCTTTCAATAGTTTCACCGCCTTTTTATTTATCATAACACAGCAATTTGAAAAAGTAAATCTTGCGGTATAATCTCGGTTTGTTTACAGATACTAACAGCGTAATTTGTAAAATTATTGTAGGCACGGGAAAAGGCCCCCTTGTGTAAAGGGGGCAGCGGAGCTGACTGGGGGATTGTAGTGTGTCGAAAAAGACAATCCCTCCGTCTGCCCTGCGGGCAGCCACCTCCCTTTGCACAAGGGAGGACAGATTACAATAACAAGTGCAACACTAAAAAATAAATAGACCTCATATTAACCAAGGTGTAAGATGTAGTCACCACAACAAACAAACCACACGGAGGTTAATATGAGAGTCTACACACATCTTACACTATCTGAGCGAGAATATCTAGAGGTAAAATTAATAGAAGGAAAAAGTTTGCGCTGGATTGCTGCCTCACTGGGACGCAGTCCGTCCACTCTCAGTCGAGAGGTCAAGCGGAACTGGAGCAAGAAGGCAAATCGATATCATCACTGGAATGCCAACAATTGCTACAAATATAGAAGAAAGCGCTGTCACCGTAAGAACAACCTGGTCAAGAGTCCAGCTGCATTTGCGTTCGTATTGGAGAAACTGCTCCTGTTCTGGTCTCCTGAAATCATTGCCGGACGATGGAACAAAGAGAATGAAGATAAGATTTCTCTTCGCTCTATCTACCGCGCGGTGAGGGCCGGTCTCTTTCCTGGGGTAAAGGCAAATACCCATTTCCGTAGGAGAGAGAAACCTTATGCCAATAAAAAGAAGTCCTATACCCGTTATTTTGACAGTTCCATCCATAATCGCGAAGAAATCGCTGACCAAAGAGGTCGTTTGGGCGATTACGAAGGAGATACTGTTTACGGTTCTGTTGGCAAAGGTTATTTGATAACAAGTGTGGACAGACAATCCCGTTTGACCGTGGCTGCAATTGCCAAGGACAAAACAATAGAATCTACCAATGCTGCTTTTGTTGCTGCGTTCCGTAAAGCGAAACTGGTTCCACCAATTACACTTACTCTAGATAACGGTACAGAGTTCCTTGGATTTAAAGATATCGAACAAGCTTTGGATATTAGGGTCTACTTTGCTGATGCTCATGCACCATGGCAACGCGGCAGTAACGAGAATGTGAATGGTCTGATCCGGTTCTTTTTCCCAAGAGGAACAGACTTTACCAAAGTTTCTGACGAGCAGCTGAATGCTGTTTTGGAGCTGATTAACAATAGACCACGAAAGTGTCTGGGTTATCTATCTCCAAATGAGTTCATCAACAAAGTGTTGCACTTGGCTTGACAAGCCGAGGAGGCTTTGGTGCGTTGAAAAATCATACCTGTTGACAAACTGAACACCGCAGACCCATAAAAAGGTCTGCGGTGCTTTTTTCAGATATTTTCCATGCGGATGGCGTCGATGGGGTTGTCCCTGCGAAGCTTGGACATGGCATAGAACATGGTGATAAACACCACCGCGAATACACTCAGCGCGGCAATGAGCAGCGCGCTCCAGGGGGGAATAAAGTTGTAGTCTGCCACCTTGCCTTCCAGGTCAAATATCAGATAGCTGGCCAGGAAGCTGATGGGCAGCCCCCAGGCAAGGGCTTTCCAGCCATAGGTCAGACACTCGTAGTTCATCATCCGCAGCAGATCCTTTTCCCGGAAGCCGGTGCTGCGCAGCATACCGAAGTCCCGGCGGCGCAGAGCCACATTGGTGGAAACGGTATTGAACACATTGGCCACGCAGATCAGCGAGATCAGAATGATAAAGCCGTAGGAGAATACATTGATCAGCAGGATTATTGTCCGGTTATTCTCTTCGCCCTCTTTCAGATCCCGTAAGTTCTGCTCTCCCAGATGGGTCTGCAGGTAGGTCTTGGCGGCTACATAGTCCGAAACCGTAATACACAGATCCGGCCCGGCGCGCAATTCTACCGGCGCTGCGGACATGGGAAGGATCAGATAATTGTAGTAATAGCTGTCGATGGCATTAAAGGAAACGCCGAAGGGAACCGTATCCACGGTAGCGCCCAGCTTGATCAGCGGGGCTTCCAGGGTTTCGGTAAAGGACGCTGTTTCTTCGGCAATTCCCGTGGCGATATCCCTTTTATTGTAGCCCGTGGTGGTGACTCCGTCCGTTCCGGTATCCCACCGGATGAGATATTCCTCCCGGTTTTCCCAGTCTGGGGTGATC
>JAZNLC010000164.1:0-3248 GCA_045578895.1 Faecousia sp.
GCTCCCATCGACGAGGTAGTCATGCACTACGCCAAGTGCGCCGAGGAAGCCGGTTTGGACGGTATTGTTTGCTCCCCCCTGGAAGCAGGTAAAGTCCATGACAAGTGCGGCAAAAACTTCCTGACCGTTACTCCCGGTGTCCGCTTCGCTGATGGCGATGTGGGCGATCAGAAGCGCGTTATGACCCCCGCTGCGGCAAAGGCTATCGGTTCCGACTATATCGTTGTGGGCCGTCCCATCACCGCTGCCGCTGATCCCGTAGCCGCTTACGAGCGCTGTGTTGCCGAGTTCTGTGATTAATTAGGAGGTTACCATGGAAGCTTATAAGAGAGAGTTTATTGAATTTTTGCAGGGCGCAGGTGTTCTGAAGTTCGGTGATTTTACCGCCAAGTCCGGCCGTAAGATCCCTTACTTTGTCAATGCCGGCATGATCAAGACCGGCGATCAGATCACCAAGATGGGTGAGTTCTATGCCAAGGCCTATGCTGACAAGCTGGGCGATAAGAAGACCGTTCTGTACGGCCCTGCCTACAAGGGCATCAGCCTTTCTATTTCCGCTGCCGTTGCTTTGAGCAAGAAGGGCCTGGACCTGCCTTTCTTCTTCAACCGCAAGGAAGTGAAGGATCACGGCGAAGGCGGTACTTTTGTCGGTTATGTACCCCAGGCAGGGGAGGAGATCGTCATCATTGAGGATGTGATCACTGCCGGTACCGCTATCCGGGAGAGCATGGAGATTCTGAGCCACCTGGAAGGCACCAAGGTTGTCGCTACCTTCATCATGGTTGACCGCAAGGAAAAGGGTCAGACGGAGAAGGGCGCTATGCAGGAGATCGAGGAGCAGTTCGGCTTCCCCGTATACTCCGTTGTGGATGTCTATGACATCATCGAGTATTTGGAAGAGGATCCTGCCAACGAAGAAAATGTCACCCGGATCAAGAATTATCTGGCTGTAAATGGTGCTAAATAATGAGAAGTCTGATCGATATCGTTGATTTTTCCGTAGAAGAGCTGCAGCAGCTGCTGGATACCGCTTGCGACATTATCGCCAATCCCGATCAGTACGCGGATGCCTGCAAGCGCAAGAAGCTGGCGACCCTATTCTTTGAACCCTCCACCCGTACCCGCCTGAGCTTTGAGGCTGCTATGCTCGAACTGGGCGGCACTGTGCTGGGATTTTCCGAGGCCGGTTCTTCCTCCGCTGCCAAGGGTGAGAGCGTTGCGGATACCGCCAAGATGATCTCCTGCTACGCTGACATCATGGCTATGCGTCATCCCAAAGAGGGCGCTCCCTACATCGCTGCCAAGGCGGCATCCATCCCTGTGATCAATGCCGGTGACGGCGGTCACTGCCATCCCACCCAGACGCTGACTGACCTGCTGACGATCTACCGGGAATTTGGCCGTGTGGATAACCTGGTCATTGGCTGCTGCGGTGACCTGAAGTATGGCCGTACCGTCCATTCTTTGATCTCCGCCATGAGCCGTTACAAGAATATCAAGATCGTACTGATCAGCCCTGAGGAACTGAAGCTTCCCGAGTATGTCAAATATGAAGTGCTGGAAAAGCACGGTATGGAATATGTGGAAACTACCTCCTTGGAGGATGCCATCCCGCAGCTGGATGTCCTGTACATGACCCGCATTCAGAGAGAGCGTTTTGACGATCCCGCTGAGTATGAACGGCTGAAGGACAGCTATGTTCTGACCCCCGAGAAGATGGAGGCTGCCAAGGATACCATGCGTGTTATGCACCCGCTGCCTAGAGTCAATGAAATCAGCGTCAAGGTAGACGACGATCCCAGAGCGGCTTACTTCCGCCAGGCTCTCAACGGTAAGTTTATGCGTATGGCACTGATTCTGAAGCTTCTGGAAGAGGCTAAAGCGGGCAAGCAAATGCCCGAAGAAGCGGATGTTATCTATGATGAAATCCGCTGTGACAATCCCCGCTGCATCAGCTCCTGCGAGCAGGAACTGCGCCATGCTTTCCGCTGCGTCAATGAGGAAAACAAGATCTATCGCTGCATCTATTGCGAAGCGAAGAAACGCTTGAGCTAAGAAAATACTGCCCCGGCAGAACCCATTGAATCTTACACAAAAACATAGGTTCTGCCGGGGTAAATCGTATCCAAATGGTAAAAAATGTCGAAAGGGAAATTCTATTTCTTGACATGGCTTTTTACCCATGATAAAATAATTTCGATTTTGATATCGCTTTCTGCGACTGACGGAATTGTGGAAAACCACAGGGGAACAGAGAGTTAAAATGCCGACCGTCTGGGCGCAGGTAGCTTTCTAAGGGGCTATTGCGCTCTTTTTATTTTGGAGGTGCTTTATGAAGAAAATCGGTATCATTATGGGCAGCGACAGCGATCTGCCTATCATCCAAAAAGCAGTGGACGTGCTGAAGTCTTTTGGTGCGCCCTACGAAGTTCATATCTATTCCGCACACCGGACCCCCGTCGAAGCTAGGGATTTTGCACTTTCCGCAAGAGACAATGGCTTCGGCGTTTTGATTGCAGCAGCCGGTATGGCTGCCCACCTGGCCGGCGCTATCGCCGCAAATACCACCCTGCCCGTCATCGGCATTCCCTGCAAGGGTCCCGTTTTGGATGGCATGGATGCACTGCTGGCAACTGTGCAGATGCCCACCGGAATCCCTGTAGCCACCGTTGCCATCAACGGCGGCGCAAACGCCGCTCTGCTTGCGCTGCAGATCCTGGCTGTCTCTGAACCGGAGCTGGCCGCCAAGTTGGATGAAAAGAGAAAAAATGACGCCGCTGCTGTTCTGGCTAAGGATGCCGGCGTGATGGATAAACTGTAATTTACCTAAAAAGGAGATCAATATTAAGGAAAACAAGCTGCTTTACACCGGTAAGACTAAGAATGTTTATGCTTTGGAGAACGGCAACTGCCTGCTGAAGTTCAAGGATGACTGCACCGGCAAGGACGGTGTGTTCGATCCCGGTGAAAACTCCGTGGGCCTGACCATCGAAGGTGTGGGCGACGTGAACCTGCGCATGTCCATCTACTACTTCGAGAAGATCAATGCCGCCGGCATCAAGACCCACTATGTGTCTGCTGACCTGGCTAACACCACCATGGAAGTGCTCCCCGCCAAGGTTTTCGGCAAGGGCCTGGAAGTCATCTGCCGCCGCAAGGCTGTTGGTTCCTTCCTGCGCCGTTACAAGGATTACTGCACCGAGGGCCAGGACCTGCCCTACTACGTTGAAACCACCTTCAAGAACGAC
>JAZNLC010000165.1:0-10410 GCA_045578895.1 Faecousia sp.
GTTAGCACCCATTTTCTGCGGCAGTTCTCCCAGGATCACAGGAACATTTTCCGCTCCCAGGTCTTTACGCAATTGGGTGATCATTGGGATAAAATTCTCCCGGTATGCCGCCACCGTTTCATCGCTGAGGCAATCGCTCTCGCCCTGATGCCACAAAATCGCTTTTAAATCGGACGTCCGCATAGCCAGCTTCGTCTGCAGCACCGCATGGTCATAATTCAGTTGCCCGGGCATCCATTGCTGCAAATATGTACCGCCATCGGCGCAGGGAATCAATCCCACAGGTCTTTGGAAATGACGGGCATATGCATCCGCAAAGCTGGCAGCCAAACTGATGCCGCTGCGGAAACGGCCCTCAAAGATACCCCGGTCCGGGTTCACCGGCTCGCACATGGGCTGCCAGCGGCCCATGCGGAGCATATAGCACAGCGGATTGCGAATGGGTTTCACCTGCCCCATATCGCCCCGGCCTGCCATGTTGGATTGACCCAGCATCAAAACGCTGTCCACGGCCGTCTCCTGGGTATGGATACCGTCATAGATCATAATGGTTACTCCTTAACATGGATGCGGTATACTTGACCTGCTTCCACTTCGCCAATCAGCATATCCTGCTCTACCGCAAAACCTTCCTTATCGGCAGTCCTTCCAAAGAAGGGGACCGCCAGCGTACCGCTGCTCCAGCTGAACAAATAGGCATAGCCGTCAGCGCCGAAGATCAGCACCGTTTCTCCGTTAAAGGACGCGCCCAGAACGGTTTCCCCGTCTATCAGGCACCAGTTTCCCTGGCTCAGGAATACAGCCTCACCCTGCTGTTTCTTCTCGCTGAGCTTCAGTAGGCGGCCCAGTGCCAGCATGTCCTCGTCAGAAAGCGTTACACTGTCATGGAATTCCTTAATATAATACAAAGAAGGTGTAGCATACAGCACGGCGCTGATATAGGCACTCTTGACCCAGGGACTGATCATGATCGCGCCGTCAGAATCAATGGGCAGGTCAGGACAGGCCAGGCTGGAGACCATGGCGCGCATTTCCCGCTCTTCGGGAACCTTTTGGATATCATGGAGCCGGTTCATGGAAACGATATCCTCAAACCGGGGATCGCAGGTACTGGCATCCAGCAGCACATCCGGCTTGACCTTGACAGCCGCATCGTGGAGCAACTTCTGCATCCGGTACATTTCCTTCACGCCCAGGCCGTTTTCCGGGTGCTGATAGGTGGCAGTTTCCGGATTCTGTAAAGCTGCCAGGAAATCCAGCTTCAAGCCGTCCGCATTAAGGCAGCCTTCCTTATCGGAAAAATAGGTCTCGCAAAGCTCTGCCATATAAGCCGGCGCATTTTCCGACGTAAAATCAATTTTTTGCGTATGGGGAAAGCCTTCCAGGTTCTCTCCGGAAAGCATACCATACTTCTTCGCAAGGCTTTCCACCGGGAGATCGTCATTACAGATCAGCGGTGCTGACCAAAGGATCACCTTATGCCCACGACTGTGGCAGTAATCGATGAATCCCCGAAAATCCGGGAATCGGGTTGCGTCCGGCACGCCCTCGGGGATGTAACGATACTGCCAAAGGGCATCCACCAAAACGGTAAAATCCGTGTTGCCAAGTTTCCTTTCTGCCCGGTCCAGCCACATATAGAGGTAATCCTGGTTGAAAGCAGGGCCATCCAGATCATCGTCATTAAACCAGTTGTGCTGCAGTTCCATCATTTCGTCGCCATAGGTAACCACAAAGGGACGCTTCCACCACTCGGGGATCTGCCGCCTGGGCTTGTTGGCAGGAATGATGCCGTATGCCTCCAGCTTTTGGCGGTACAGCCGCAGGCCGCTGAATTCGTCCTCCGGGAAGGTAAGGAGCATCCGGGGCGCGGTATACCACTGGCCTGCCTTCACCTGGATATGACCCCAAGGCTTTTCCACCAACACACCCAGCCGGCGGGTCATTTTATACTCGTAAGAGTCCGGCAGGTCCAGCAGGCCGAAGGACACCCAGCCGTGCCGGTTGCCTACAGAAAAATTCAGGGGTGCGGGAGTAAAATAGCCGTTCATGGAGCAATCGCAGAAATACTTGTTGAAGGCCCGGTTAATGCCGTCAAAGTTAAAGGGCTGCGGGGCAAAGCAGTTGAGGCAATCGATCATCTTGATGCCCAATGTACCGCTGCGGAACAGCTCTGTTTCATAAACAGCAATCTCCGTTGCCGCCAGCACACGGAATTCCACTAAAACAGAGTCCTCCAACAGAGTCAGCTTCAATTCCCTGCTGGCGACTTCTTCATCTTCTTCACAGACCAAGATCTGATTTTCAAACTGAACGACCGTCTTTTCCCCTGTAAAAAAGGTATCTTTACCGTTGTAGTGAAAGCGCACATCCAACGGCAATTCCATCAGCTTTCCGCCGTCAGAGCCATCCAGCCGAAGAAGATTCTTTGAATAGTCATAAGTCGCTGTGTACATATCTTTTACCCCTTAAACGCAATCCGTTCTTTTTGCGGACCTTGATATACGCCCAGTTTTTCCTTTTCTCCAATGACCCATGTGATTGCTTCGGCATAGGCCTGGGCTACCGAGTCGCCTTCCAGCGCAGCCAGCGCATCCCGGGTCGTTTTCAAAGTATCCCGGTCCGCGAATACCATGCGCAAGTGGGCCGGTGTATCGTCCTGCAGCGGCGGCAGCACGTTGCCAATGCAGGCAAATACATTCATGTCCTCCGGCAGCTTTCCACCGAAGATCAGGCGGGTCATCGCCATGCCGTAGGCATCGTCATAGGCTGCAGGATCACCCATAGCATTCCACAGCCGGTCCGCAAAAAGGGCAATGGCTGCGGGAATGCTGCGGTTGTAGTGTTCATGGGACTCCCAGGCACAGATGCAGCCGCCGGGAATACGGGGACGGTTCATTTTCTTTACCAGCGGATCATTCAGATAGGTCCAGCTGTTCAGTTTCTCGGCATTCATATACTCAGGCAGATCCATGTATGTCTGCGGATAGTAAGAGTTGATCACACTGAAGCCTTCATCGGCATAGCCGTTGATATGCAGGTTGAAAATATCCTCCCGGCCCAGATCGCTGCAATAGCGGTAATAGTGGATCAAAATATTGCGGGGCAGCTCCTCCGGCAGATGGCCGGGGTGCAGATCCGCGTTCCACATCATCATTACCTTACTGTTGCGGTTCACGATCTCATTGATGCGGCGGATACCATAAAGAAACAGTTCCCGAAGGGTAGTATAGCCCTTTTCCTCCATGACCTTCCGGCAATGGGGGCACCGATCCCAGTAGGCAGTTTTGGGTGTCACGCGGCTCATGTCGTATTCATCCGCGCCAATGTGGATCACTTCATCGGGGAATATTTCCGCTACTTCCCGGATCACCTTTTCGATAACGGCAAAGGTTTTTTCCTGGCCCAGACACACATCGTACAAATTGGCGAGATCGTCACCGGGGCAAACCAGCTCCTCCTGCAGCGCAAGGTCTGCCGCATGGGACAGCACTTCGATAAAGGGCACTACCCGGATACCCAAAGCGGCAGCGTAGGCAATCATATCAGCCACTTCCTGCCGGGTAAACTTTTCTCCATTGGGGCCACCGTGGAAACCGGGAACGGATTCCAGCGGCACGGTACAGCCGGGATCTTCCATGAAGTGGAACTGCAGCACATTCATACGGCACAGCGCCATTTCCCTGATGTAACCCATAATCCGGTCCATCGGCATCCAAACACGGCCGGAGCTTTCCACCATAAATGCCCTATATTGGGCATCGGGCCAGTCCTGCAAGTCTCCGCAAGGCAGCGCATAACCCTCTTCGGTCTTTCTCAAGATTTGGGCAAGGATCGCAGCGGCATTTCTCGCGCCCGCTTCATCCCGGCAATGGATCTCCATAATGTCTTCCCGAATCCGGAAGGAGCAGTATTCATTTTGCGAGGAATAGTCAGCCGAAACAGAAATACGGATATTGGCATCGGCATAACTTGCCGGTTCTACCGGCACATTGGGCAACAAAATAGCACAAGCGCTGAAAAACCGTTCTCCCTTACCCAGGGCAAATACCCGCAGTGTTTCAGCACAAAACGCGCCGGGCTTCACTTCATACTGTTTGACTCTGGGGCAAATATCAAATACCATATTCTTTCTCCTTTTCGAGTCTATTATCTGCGTTTAACATATCTTCAAAGAAGTGGCTTTTGTATCCGGTTTTCCCTAAAAATGCAAAAACTGTTTCCAATTTCTTTTGGAAGTTTTCCTGGTAGCTGGGATAATCAGGATAAAAATACTGTTCATGGATCATTACACGAATCTGGTCATGATCCAGTAGCGTCTCCAATTCCGGTATCAACTGTTCTTCTTTTACTGTATTGATCACCATATCAATAGACGCAATCTTCACTCCCAGATACTCGATCACCGCGCCTGCGCGGATAGCATCGCCGTAGCTGTCCGGCACGCTGTAGGATGTGCGGGGGTTCTCCATGGTATCGAACAATCCCAAAAGGCCCTCCGCGCCCATATCCTTCATAGCCCGAAGACCGTCTTCCGTGGTGCGGCAGTAGTGGATGGTTGTTGTCTTGCCCAGCGTTTCCGGTCCGGCAAAACGGAGGATCTGGTCATTGACCGCCTTGCAATCAGTATAGACCTCCTCATAGCCAGAAAACTCATAGGGTCTTACATTTTCCCATTTGGAATGGAAGGACATCTTCAGCCAGTGGGAATTTGCTTGAAACTCTTGTTTATAGCGGTCCGTCGCCATAGTCAGATCAAAGTCCGGCATTTCATAAAACAGGTTCAGCTGCACCTTGAGATCGTATTTTTCATGCAGGCGCTTGTACATCGCCAGATAAGGATGTCCAAAGATGCTTTTTTTCGGGTTCTCTGTTAGTTCCTTCAGAAAGCGGATATTGTCATCCACAGTAAAACAAAAGCACTTCATAAGAAGACCTCCTTTGGGCTAACTCTATCACAACCGGCAAGAAAAAGCAATGGATCTGCGGCCCATTGACAAAGTTTTCCTTTTGCTCTATGATGAGAGAAACAATTCTCAGGAGGTATGGATATGGCAGTAAAGTTCGGCATTTTCGCGGATCTTCATGTGGATATTATGCACGATCCGCAGCATCGGCTGGAAGCATTTTTGGATGCTTGCCGCAAAGAAAATGTAGATTTTATTATCCATTTGGGAGATTTCTGTTACCCGGAAAGCAGAAAGGTCGTCTGCAAGCCGGAAAACCGGCCTGTCAATATTGAAAACGCCCTGCATACGCCTACCTACGCCGATAAGGATACCATCATTGCGCTTTTCCGGAATTTTGAAAAGCCAGGTTACCATGTGATCGGCAACCACGATTGCGATATGTGCAGCAAAGAAGAAGTCCTGCGCTATTACGGTGTGGATTACGGGCCTTACTATTCTTTTGACATGGGCGGTTTCCATTTTGTTGTGCTGGATCCCAACTACTACCGCAAAGACGGCAAAATTATTTCCTACTGCAACGGCAATTATTTTGATGCCGAAGGCGATCTCCCCTATCTGCCCGACGAACAGCTGCAGTGGCTGAAAGAAGACTTAGCCAAAACGCCTTACCCTTCCGTGCTGTTCTCCCATGAGCGATTGACGGAGGATCACTGCGGCATTAGAAATGCGGCGGCGCTGCGAAAAATACTGGCAGATGCGCCAAAGGGTGTGGTTCTTGCGCTGAACGGTCATGAGCATATGGACAATGTTTGGAAAGTAGACAACACCTGGTTTTTAAACATCAACAGCATTTCCAACTACTGGCTGGGTAAAGAATATACCTGCCTGGAGCGCTACGGTCAGGAAATCGACGAAAAACATCCCAACATCCGCTATGTAGTGCCCTACCGCGATCCTATCTTCAGCATCATTACGCTGGATGAAACCGGCGCAAAAGTGAAAGGCAAACAAGGTAGTTTCGTAGGTATCACGCCGGATGAGCAGGGTGTCAATAAAGAAGGAACCCCTTTCCGCAGAAAGCTGGTTTCTCCTATAACACCTTCCCAGCAGGACCGTTGGCTTCCTTTCAAGTGAGCAAATCCGCCTTATCGGTTGATAAGGCGGATTCTTTATTGGAAGCGCTTGAAAATATCGTCAGCTGCTCCACGAAAGTGGAGGAAAGGCGCATCATCAGGTGCAACACTTTGCATATTCAGCTTTCGCATAAGCATTTGCGAGTAGGTGTTTCGCTTATCGGCATATGCTTCCACCGTAGTAATATTTCCCGGCAGAATGCGAAGCAGCTGCTTGCAAAAATACCGAAACAGCGTCGTCCTTTGGAATTCCTTTTTTACCTGCATCTCTTCAATAACCAGCAAATCGCCGCGGGTATAGTATTGAAGATAGCCAATCAGCTCACCGTCACAAAGGCACATCAGAATCTGCCTGGGCGCTTTGTCCAGTGCGGGTGATACTTCACATATCCAGCTTTCCTTTTGCATCTCATAGGAAAAACCGCTGGGTGCAATGCTGCGCATGTTTTCGTACAGCAGATCAAACAGTCCCGGAAGCCATTCTTCTTTTTGTGACTTATCCAAAAGCATCCATGTGATCATACATCTGTCTTCCTTATCCACATTTTAGCCCAGGCAAATAATTTGTCTGACATGGTATCGAAATCAACCGCACCGCCTTTTTTCAAGTACGCAAAAGTTTCCAGAATTTCTCGTTCTTCCGCTCCAACTGCTTCCAACAATTCTTCTTGGCGGCGGATATATGTTCCAAGCTTACGGTACACAATTGCCTGCACAACAAAGGATGCCGTCTTGTATAGACCAATTAGAGTTTTCTCGCTATGCTCATGGAGCATATTGTGTAAGCAGCTATGATAGATATTGCCTGCACCCGTTTTAACAGCACGCGCTACAGCGGCATCATCGATCAGTGGAAGCAGTACATTCAGGCTGCCAACAATCGGCCTGGTATCATAGTAAAACTGGAAAAGCTCAGCTGTGTCCCAATGCATGAGTTCCTCTTTTCCGGAAAGAAAACCGCAAATCTTTTCTCTATGGGGCAAAGTATCCAACATAGCATGATATTGCGTAATGTCAACAGTCGTTAGTTCATCCAGGATCACAACTATATCAATATCGCTGTTTACCGTTGCTTCTCCTCGGCCATAGCTGCCCTGCAGGCCGGCAAACCAAACACGGCCGCCAAAGGATTCATTCAATGCATCCGAAAAATGAACTATCCAAGCATCAATGTCAATCATAACCATCACCTCCACAATATATTGGCGGGTAGCAAGTATATCATACAAAAGTCGCAATAGCAAGAAAAAAGAGCGGACAGCGAGGCCACACGCCATACAGAAGCCTTGCCCCGGTCCGCTCTTTTTGTTGTTAATCCGTTTTCATTGCCGCAACCACATAATTAAAATAGTTTTTGTAGGCAACGGATTGGGAATACGCAATCTTATTTGCCACAATCGACGAGATATATTCCACATATCCCTCACCAATATCAGCGCCCTCAGCAGGGGTAAAGATTCCGGTGGCAGCATCGTACTGGCCTTTGTCTGTCTTCCAGCTAAACTCAGGCCACAGGACTAACGGTTCCACATTGGAGAACACATCCCGGCCTACCAAAAGGCGGGAATCGTAGGCCACACCGAACAAATTAGATAGGGTAGGCAGGATGTCCAGGCTGTAGACCGGAGTATCGACCACAAGATCCATATCTTCCAGGCATCCGCTCCAAATAATCAGGGCATTATGATCCCGCTGGAAATAATCAGTATAGGCATAGCCATAAAGCTCTGCCAAATAGTCCTTTGTATTATTCCAGGCACTGCTGTGTTCCAGTCCATAGGGATAATGGTCCGTACTCAGCACAATCACAGTGTCATCAGCAATACCTGCATTCTCCAGCGCATCAACCAGATACTGCAGTGCGTATTCCAACTCCAGTTGGGCAGCGTAATATGACTTAATGGTTTCAGACGCATCCATATCTACAACCGCATCGTAGTTCTTGCGGCTTACGGAATTACCAATAGTACTATACAAACAGTGGCCGCTGATAGTCATATAGTATATGCTGAAGGGCTGACGGTCGATATACTGGTCTACCGTAAACTTCATCATTTCCAGGTCGCTCTCGGGCCATTGCTCTGTTACACCCTCTTCAAGACCGTTACCCATACCGGTAAAGGTGTCATAGCCAATGGAAACATGGGAAATATGGCGTTCGTAGTAGGTGTAGGAGTGATTATGATAGGCAGCAGAGAAATATCCCTGGGACTGAAGCTGTTTACCAATGAGTAAAAACAAATCTTGCTGTGTCGCTTCCATCATACTGGTGGTACCGCCTGCTGCTACAAGGCCCGTCAAATTGGAATACTCGCCGGTGATGGTACTGCCGCCCCAAAGCGGTTGATAGTAATCCGTAAAGCGGATGCCCTCATTGGCAAGCCGGTAAAGTGTCGGTGTCACCTCCGGGTCAATCGCTTCCGCGGAAAAAGCTTCGGCCGTAATAAAAATCAAGTTTTTACCTTGAAATAGTCCGGTATACGCATTTTGCGCAGAGGGTGTCAAAGATGCAACATATTTGTGGATCGCAGCGATCGCACTGTTTGTTTCTGACTCAGCAAGTGCAGCAAAATCCAGATCCAGGACATTATCGCCGTACACAATGGGTGGCTCAGTAGGAGGCTCTGTTTCATCTATAGGATCTTGCTGCACCGGAGCATCCGTAGGCGAGACAGTAGGAACCACAACAGGCGGCAAAGTTTCGGGTATGACAAATTCCGGTGTCTCTTCATTCTCGCCACCACGGGACAGTTCCAGGGTCAGCGCCGGATTTAAGCCAAAGCAGCGCACAGCACGGTCAAAATTGTAAGCACCGCCAAGAATGTTGGCATCGGTGCCAACCCATTGAACCGTACAAAAGCCCAGCACATACAGCATAACGCATCCGCCAGCCAGAACACCGCGGACCTTCCATGTGGATTTTTGCGTTCTTGCAAAAATGGCATAAAGCACCGCAGGCAGCAGCATCATTCCGATTCTCCAAAGATTACGGACAATCATAGACAGAACAACAGACAGAAAATCTGTAGCAACGCCACCGGCACTGTTGAAAATGGAGATTGGAGACATAAAGCATTGATAGGCATCACATGTAAAGTATTCTCCAAGGTATACAATGGACAGTAGCACAGAAATGGTAACAGCCGCATATTTCTGACCCTTGGCGCTAAACAGGCTTGTGATCAGTCCCAGCAGGCACCCAAGACCGAGGCCAAAAAGTACGACTGTCAGCAGCCGACCTGCCATGATATGGTCGGTGATCCAAATATGCACCATCAGTTCGTGAAAAAGGGTAATCAGCAGAACAAAAAGAGGTGCTGAGAATATAATTTGCTTGACCTTTCTCATAAACAAGCCTCCCCAATCAATATACTATAATTCTACAACATTTGAAACCGCCCGTCAACATGGGAAGTCATACGGAAAGACAAACATGCGCAGCTTACTCGCTGATCCTGCAGTCGACAGTGATCAGACTTGCAGCTACCTACTGAGCGCGCTCAGCAGCTAAAGCGACAAAATGTTGCACACAGATCATGATGCAAATGCACCGACAAAAGGCCAAAAAAGACAACACCCGTTGGGTGATGTCTTATTTTGCTCCACCTGATGGCCTTGCTCTTCTTCGAAAAAGCTACGGCGGTTGCAACAGTCCACCGGACTATTGCTAAGAGCCGCCTTTCAAGTTCAACAGAGAATTGGCTCCCCCTGTTGGACTTGAACCAACGACCTGCGGATTAACCGTCCGTCGCTCAACCGACTGAGCTAAGGGGGAATATCTGTGTTCACTTTTCCTATTTTTACGGCTAGGGCAAGCTATCGTCATGCCGTCCGCGAGTGTCCAGTGGACACTCGCAGGCATAAAAAAAGAAGCACACCCTTTAGTGCGCTTCTTTCTGGCTCCCCCTGTTGGACTTGAACCAACGACCTGCGGATTAACAGTCCGTCGCTCTACCGACTGAGCTAAGGGGGAATATTTGTGTTCGCGTTACCTATTTTCCCAGGCAGTCGCCCGCCAAGTATCGTCGGCGCAGATGAGCTTAACTTCTGTGTTCGGGATGGGAACAGGTGGACCCTCACAGCAATCAACACGAACTCATTATGGGGTGGCTTTGAACCACCTTTTATATCAAAAGCCTTGCGGCTTGTGATGTAACAGGATTATAGCACTTCAAACGGTGCTTGTCAACTGTTTTTTTAACAGGAGAAAAACTGGTGACCCATACCGGATTCGAACCGATGTTAACGGCGTGAGAGGCCGCTGTCTTAACCACTTGACCAATGGGCCATTGGTGCACCTTCACGGACTCGAACCGGGGACCCACTGATTAAGAGTCAGTTGCTCTACCAACTGAGCTAAAGGTGCA
>JAZNLC010000166.1:0-3181 GCA_045578895.1 Faecousia sp.
GCCCCTACGAAGATAAACGATCATTTAGCGCATCAAACTCTCCACATCCAAATCTCTGTAGGGGTACACTCTTCGCCATCCATCTGCAGACTTTTTTACGGAACTGCGGTGCTGATTCAGCAGCCGCACAATGTCATACACATCGATCCATATCTCCGAAAGGCATTCCTTTTGGCTTTCATCAAAAATGAGCTGCATTCCAAAATGCAGATGCACCGTTTCAATATTATTGACATTTTCCTTATCGGAGTAACCGGTGCGTCCCATAAAGCCGATTACATCTCCGGCATCCACCATATCGCCCACCACAAGACCCTCCGCAAAGGGATGGTCTTTTTGCAGGTGCGCATAATAATAGTAACGCTTGGCATCGAATGAACGGATCCCGATCCGCCAGCCGCCATATTTGTTCCAGCCCATAGCTTCCACGATGCCCCCTTCCACCGCCACAATGGGTGTCCCCTGAGAGCCCATCATATCATGTCCCAAATGCTTCCGTTTGAATCCGTAACTGCGGCTGACGCCGAAGTCATCACTGTGGCTATAGCCATAGCCTGCCGCAATGGGAGAAAATGCCTTCAATCCATAAAATTGCTGCCATTTTCCGTCTTTTTCAATCTCAAACGTTCCGAGAAGTCCGCCTAAAACCGCACTATAGGCTTCCCGGTAGTAGCTGTAATATTTATAGGTGCCATCCAGCAACTCCTCAGGGCCTTTATCCCCTTTCAAATCCTCTGCCGCTTTTTTAACCGACGAAAGGCCGCACCTACCCCCGGTGCGGCAGGCAGCCAAAGCCAGAATATCCACCATAGAAAGATGCTTTTCCTGTTCAAAGGTAGCAATATCCGTATCCATAGCATACTTTAAAGATTCATACGGAACCCCGAAATCCACCCATTTGATGGTATCTGCCTGTACCGGCAAAACCGGCAGCAGCGTCAATATCAGAACAAAAGAAATCCACCGCTTCATAACCTCACCTCTTGGCGGTAGGATACGAAACGGCGGCATAAATTATTCATTTCAAGTCATTCTTAATGCCCTTGGCAATGGCAAAAATATCGTCCATGCAGGAAATGGCTGAGATCTGCGTCTTATAGTAACTACTGTGGGAAACACCCCGCAGATACCAGGCAAAATGCTTTCTCGCCTCCAGGCAGGCAATGTGCTCGCCCTTATCTTCAAAAGCCAGCCGAAACTGCTCCAGCGCCACATCCACCCGGTCAGCAAGGCAAGGCCGCTCCGGGATTTCCTCCCCTGCCATAGCCGCGCTGACCTGCTGGAAAATCCAGGGATCGCCAAAGGTGGCTCTGCCGATCATCAAGCCATCAGCACCGGTCCATTTCTGGCACCGCAGGGCTGTTTCTGCCGACACGATATCGCCGTTGGCAATCACCGGGACGGAAAGCTGTTCCTTGACCTTACGGATCATATCCCAATCCGCAGTACCGGAATAGAGCATGCTGCGGGTCCTGCCATGGACAGTGACCATATCGGCACCCGCCTGCTCCATCCGCTTGGTAAAGTCCAGCACATTCATGCTGCCCTTATCCCAACCCAGGCGGCACTTGACGGTAACCGGCACATCCACTGCCCTTTTCACCGCTTTTACAATACGCTCTGCCAGTTCCGGGGTGCGCATCAAGCCGCAGCCATCACCGGAATTGGCGATTTTGGGCATAGGGCAGCCCATATTGATGTCCAGGAAGTCACAACCGCTGATCTCCATCGCCAATTCAGCACCCTGGGCCATAATATCCGGGTCATTTCCAAATATCTGCGCGCCGCAAAGGCCCACCGGGGTCTTCTTCAACAGTGCCGCGCTCTTTTTATCCTTATAGACCAGTGCCCGGGAAGAAACCATTTCCGTAACGGTAACATTGGCACCCAGTTTGGCGCATACCGTGCGGAATGCCCAATCGGTAACACCGGCCATGGGTCCCAGGATCAAAGGGTTTTCAATTGTGTGTTGACCGAGCTGCATGGTATCGCCTCCTTAACGGCAGGATTATACCACAAAGCCACCGTTAAATCAATACCGTCAGCACCCAAGCAATCCCCGTCAGCGCAGCTCCGAAGGCTGCCCACACCGGGCCATAGTACAAAAGTTTTCTTTTTTTCTCGTTGGTGCTGTTTTTGATCAGCCGGTTAGCCTCCGCGATCAGCGCCGCGTCCGTCACACCTTCCGATCCTACAGCGTCCTCTTTTAAAATAAAGATCGCCTGTTCAAACAATTTGGGATCAGGCGAGTGAACAACAATGACTTGCCGGGAAATACCCTTTACCATTTTTACCACCTCTTGGAAGCAGTATGCCCCGCTGTATCCAATAAGATACCTGTGTTCGCCCAGGGATTTCATATTTACACCGCTCAAAGACACGAATTGTATTGCCTTTTTCTTTGGATGGATTTATAATGGAATTAACGCAACCGGAAAAGAGGCTTTCTATGGAATATCATTTCAATCCCCAGCTGCTCAGCTTGACTCCGTCGGCTTCCATCGCTTTGATGGACAAGGCCCGGGCCATGAAAGCCCAGGGCATGGACATCATCAGCCTTGCCGGCGGCGAGCCGGATTTCGACACCCCCGCTGTTGCTTCACTTGCCGGTATCCACGCCATCACTGCCGGTCAGACCCACTATACCACGGGCCGCGGCATACCCAAGCTTCGTCAAAAAATCGCGAAAAAGCTCCGGGAAGAGAACGGTATTCCCGCCACAGCGGATACCGTTCTGGTGACCCCCGGTGCCAAAGCTGCCATTTACTGCGCAGTGCGGACCTTTGTAGGCCCCGGGGATCAGGTATTGCTTTTGGACCCTGCCTGGCTTTCCTATGAAGCCATCGTAGTAGCTGCTGGCGGCAGCGCTGTCCATGCCAGCCTGGATTTTGACAATGACTACCGGATCACGGAAGATATCCTGGAATCTGCTGTGACGCCCCAGTGCCGCATGCTGATCCTCAACACCCCCAACAATCCCACAGGTCGGGTGCTGACCATGGAAGAAGCGCAGACCGTTGCCGCTTTTGCCCTGAAGCACGATCTGATGATCCTGGCAGACGAGATCTATGAAAAGATCCTCTTCAACGGCAGTCATATCAGCCTGGGCAGTTTGCCTGCGATTCAGGACCGGGTCATCACCGTTAACGGTTTCTCCAAATGCTCCGCCATGACCGGCTGG
>JAZNLC010000167.1:0-20864 GCA_045578895.1 Faecousia sp.
CCCGCATGCCGTCGTAAGCGGTCATGGTATAGTCCGCTGCCGCATGAAGGCAGGTGGGCATGGTAGGACTTCTCAGCACCGACAGATAGATGGTTTCCGCACCCATAGCATCCTTGTCAATTTGATAGGAAGGTGTTCCCCGGTTGAAGAGGGCAACACTGTTTTCTCCGTCGATGCCTGCCCAATGGATGGCAGGATAATCCCCTGCCGCACTGGCCCAATTGGAGTCTCCATCCGGCAGAACAATGTCATTTTCATAAGGTCTTCTCTCCAGCATCCCGTAGGGAACATCATACAGATGTCTGCCTTGAAGTGTTGTTGGGAAGGCAATGCGGAGTCTGTGATCATAGGTATCCCAATTCACATCGGCGCTGAACAGCACCTGCTCCACCCCACGCACCAGCGATACGCTGTAGCGGATCCGGAAGCAGGTTTCCGCAAAGCCGTTGCGGACATCAGGGGTGATCTCATAGGTCACGGTCTGGGTATCCGCCGTCCGTTCATGCCGCACAAGCTTTGTATACTTTCTCAGAGATATCCGGCGCATATCGGTGGACAGAGTGGCCCAGGGCGAACCGATATCCGTCTCCAAAATCCACTCACCTACCAAGCAGCTGCTTTCTTTCGCAACCGCCATGCCCAGTCTCTTATCAAATATCTCTGCAACACCCTGCTCCGATGCGATGATCCGATAGCATTCATTCTCCATAACTACAGCTTCTGAGCGGCTTTGGCTCAGAGATTGTTGATTGGAGGTATTATTCAGCACCGCATCGCCGGTCATAACGCCGTCCTCTGCCGCAAACAGCACTAAGGGTTGCTTACCGCCGTTCTCCGGAATGATCCGATAAGTCTTAGCCCCATAGGGAGCGATCTTCTCTGTGAAGAATTCGATTTTTCTGCTTTCTCCAATCTCACTTACGGAGATAACGGCAGCATCTGCCACCGTGTGGTCTTTTTTGACCGTTACGCGGCAAACACCGCTAACCGGCACACCGGTAGGATTGACAACCCGGAAGTCATCTTCCCGCAGCCGGTCCTGCTTGGCAAGCAAATCGTCCACCGCAGTTTGGGCCGCATTCAGAGTATCCATCACTTCTTCATAGCCGGCATCCACATGGGTGGAGGTAATGGCATCGTGGAACATGGTAAAGAGGGTCTTTTCCCAAATTTTCTCAAACTTCTGAATGGGATAGGGGCTTCCTTGCAGATAATCGGAAACCGCCAATGTTTCCGCGGCAAAAATGCTATGTTCCAACTTCCTGAATTTCTGCTTTACCTGGATACGGGATACATACACGCCCGTATTGTTGCAGTTGCATTCAGGACTCTCCTGTACCAGCTCCCCAGGAGGATTATCCACCGCATCGATCTGCGCCTTCCGGTATTGCTTGTAAGTTTCAAAGTTGGTAAATTCGATATCGTATCGGTCTTTGTTTTCCATGGCCCACAGGGCGATCTCCTCCATAGGTGCCACTTCTTCACCGCCGGCCAACACATAGCAGGGTTCATCATTGGCAAACACCAATGCTTCATTCAGCACCAACTGAAACTTGCGGCGATCCATATGCTTTTGGTCCACCCGCCGCCCGCCGCAGGCATTACAAGGTATCTCTTTATAGCCCTTGCACACAGGGCAGGGCGGGTATTTGGGATACCCACCTACAGTTCCGGCGCTCACCGGCTCCAGGTCGTACACGGTACTGCCGTCCAATCCCCGCCAGTAAGGCTTTTCGCAGGGGGTATAGGAAATATGGTAGACCCACCGAGTGCCGAATTTTCGGAGGATCTGGGGAAGCTGAGCGCAGTTACCGAAGGCATCATTGCGGTCAGCACCATCCGGGATATGGGAAAACCGTTTTTTCAGATAGTGATAGCCTTGCAGATAGTTTCTGACAATGCTCTCACCGCTGACGAGGTTGGTGTCGACAATATTGTTGCCGGTGAAAGGCACATAGAGCTGTCCCTCCCGGATCAACTGTCCGATCTTCTCTTCCTTTTCCGGGTTGCGCTGCAGGTATTTATCCAGCACCGCCACACACTCCACCGAAAAGCGGTAGAACGGATACTTCTCGCACAGCGCAATGCTGTCATCGATATAGATCTGCTCAATATCCGCGTAGGAAACAAAATTTTGGCCGTCAAATTCCAAATCCCGGTCAAAGCACCGCCGCCAAACCAAATCCATATGCTGATTGGGAATGATATACAATTTTTTCTTTTCCATCATGATCCCTCTTTGCTTTGTAAAAAAGGGCAGATTGCAATCTGCCCTTTTTGTTACTGTTTCATTTCTGCCAACAGTTCCTTGGCACCGGCCACCAGAGCTTCCGCCACGCCGGAAACATAGTTGGAAGACCGGGCTTCATAGCCCCCCTCATCAAAAGCATCCTTCATAGGGAAGTAACCCTGCTGACCGTTGGTCATGGCAATGGGCAGAATATCCTTCCAGCCTTCCGTCGCCTTGATCTGCACACCCACATCCGTAAAGGGTTCGCCGGGCAGGCTGATCAGTGCCACATCGCCGATCCGCAGGCCGCCGACTATCAGGTCAAAGTATTCCGGACCGTGCTCCAATCGGCACATACGCTCCGCTTCCGCAACCACGGTGGTCAGTTCCATGGCGGTATAGGGGATCAGGTCATCCCGGCCCGCATCGTGGAGCTGCTTGTACTTGTGCGCCAAAGGCAGCTGCTCCGGAGCAGGGGTATTGGCAGGCACCCGGACAGTTTTGTGCAGGACTTCCAGCTTTTCTACAGGGATATACTCCACTTTATCATACACCTGCAAAATCGTACCGGCCAAAGCGCGGCCCACAAACCGGGCCATACCGGGGGACTTCATCTCGTTATCAAAGCTGATCTCCGTATCATTCATGTCGCCGCCGCTGGGAAATACATGGGTACTGCCCACATCGCCCTCACATCCGGCAAAGAACATGCATTTGGTGCCGGGGACGGCAGTTTCAAAGGTCCTGCGCATCCAGCCTGGCCAGTCGGGAGAAATCAGTTCGCCGTTGATGGTATCGGCATGGAGACCGTAGTTCATCAGAACCACCGTATCGCCGCCCTCCCGGTCGAAGCGCAGTACATGCACCCGCTGGTCCAGCTGACCGATGGGATGGTCAATATTGGGGTCCCCTACCGGCGGGCAGGTCATGGTAGCGCCATCCTTCATCTTATAGCGGCGAATATAGGCCACCCGTTCCGGTGCCCAACCATGGATAAAGCCCATTTTCGCTTCTTTCAAATCCGCCAGCGCCATTACCGCCACATCCTGCAGCCGTCGGCCCAGGAAGTCCGCATATCGGACAACAGACTCCAATTCCGGCATATCGATACTGGGGCCGGTATGAGTATGGGTTGCATGCAGGAACACATGCTCCACGGGAACACCGGTTGCCTTTGCCACCCCTTCCCGATAGCCATAGCTCTGTGCACCCCGGATTCCCTCATTATCCACGCTGATCAGAATCACTCGGGTCTCACCCAATTCCAGCGCCAACGCTGCCGCTTCCAGTTCGTCAAGGATACCCTTAGCATAGCGGGGAATATAGTAGCCATGCACATGAATTCCCAGTTCGGGAGTAATATTGACCTTTGCATAACCAACTTTGAACATATATATTCTCCTTATTGCATTGCACTGAGCAGTTCCTTTGCGCCTGCGATGATCGCTTCGGCGACACCGGGCTTATAGTTGGAGCTTCTCGCCTCATAGCCGCCTTCATCAAAGGCAGACTGCATGGGGAAATATCCCAGCGTACCGTTGGTCAGACAGCAGGGCATAATGGCCTTCCAGCCTTCTGTGTTCTTGATCTGTACGCCAATGTCGGTAAAGGGCTCGCCGGGGATACCGACAAATGCCACATCTCCGATGCGAATGCCGGTCAGTACCAGATCAAAGGTTTCCGGGCCATGCTCCAGCCGGCACATGCGCGCAGCTTCCGCAACCACGGTCGTCAGCTCCATGGCAGTGTAAGGGATCAGATCATCCCGGCCCGCGTCGTGCAGTTCCTTATACTTCCTTGCCAAAGGCATATCCTTGGGATCCGGAATATTGGCTGGGACAGTGACGGTCTTATAGATCACCTGCAGTTTCTCCACAGGTACATATTCCACCTTATCGTAAACCTGCAGCACGGTACCTGCCAGCGCTCGACCCACAAAACGGGCCATGCCGGGAGACTTCATCTCATTGTCAAAGCTGATCTCGGTATCATTCATATCGCCGCCGCTGGGGAACACATGGGTGCTGCCTACATCGCCCTCAGCGCCGTTAAAGAAAATGCACTTTGTGCCGGGAATGGCTGTTTCCACGGTCCGGCGCATCCAGCCGGGGAAGTCAGAAGAAATCAGCTCACCATTCACGGTATCGGCATGAAGGCCGTAATTGACCAGCACGACCGTATCGCCGCCTTGACGGTCAAAGCGCAGCACATGGACACGCTGGTCCAGTTCGCCGATGGGATGATCGATATTGGGGTCACCTACCGGCGGGCAGGTCATCGTAGTGCCGTCCTTCATCTTATAGCGGCGGATATAGGCGATCCGTTCCGGCGCCCAACCCTGAATAAATCCCATGTTGGACTTCTTGAGATCTGCCAGTGCCATTACTGCCGCATCGCCTATTCTGCGCTTTAGAAAATCCACATATTTTGCCACTGCTTCATAGCCGGGCATGGTTTCTAAGGGTCCGGTAGCGCCATTGGGATTGCGCTTCAACTGTTCCAAATTATTGATGGGGCCGGTGTGGGTATGGGTCGCGCAGATCACCACATGGGATACACTGATACCGGTAACAGATGCTACATGATTGCGGAATTCGTCGCTAAGATCCTTGCGAAGATTGCAGGCATCCACACTGATCATAAGGATACGCTCTTCACCCAGTTTCAGTGCCAACGCGGCAGCCTGCAAATCATCCAGGAATCCTTTTGCAAATCTCGGGACAAAGTAACCGGCAATGGGTGTACCCAGATCCGGGTTGATGTTCACTCTGGCAAAGCCGACCATAAATCCACTCATTTTCTATTCCTCCTAAAGGTTATATCCGCATTGATTCTCCGACATCTTGCCCGCAATGAGGGCAGTGTGTTCCCTTGGTATTGTTGCTCAAAAGCCCATTACAGAAGGGGCAGCGCCAAAGAACATGATATAGAATCACCCATACCAATGCCAGGCCTATACCTACAATCAGGCAAGTCTCCCAATATTCAAAGACTGCACTGCCCAGCAGAAACACCGCAAAAACTATACCAAGCAAAACACGCAGCAGCAGCTTTTTCCCGTACAAGCTCATATATAGCCTCCCTTTCTTCCATTCCGGTCGTAGTCTTGGTTTCTCTACCATTTACTATAGCACGATTCTTTCAAAAAACAACAGAAAAAAGCACCGTCTTTCGACGGTGCTTTGATTGTGATTATACGGTTGCGTAGCGGCTGAGCAGGATCTTCTCGCAAGCTTCCAGATCCTCGGGCGTATTGATGCCCCGCAGGTCATCGCCGTCTTTTGTAAAGTAGGTTTCGACCTTCATACCATGCTTGACCATCAGCTCGGGCACTTCGGTTACATAGTACTCCTGCTGTACATTGGCACAGCCTACGGTGGGCAGGATCTCAAACAAAGACTTGCTGTTAAAGGCCATCGCACCGGAGAACAGTTCTTTGATCTGCGCCTGCTCAGGGGTGCAATCCTTGCCTTCCACAATGGCGCTGAAATTGCCCTTCTCATCCCGAACCACTCTGGCCCAAAGCTCCAAATCGGGGTTTTCTGCGGTCATCAAAGTGCAGTCGGCATTGTTTTCCTGGTGTTGCATGCACATCTTGTACATTTCCTCACGACGGAACAAAGGCATGTCACCAAAGGTGATCAGCACAGTGCCGTCAAAATCCCGAAATGCTTCGGCGCAGGTCATCACCGCATGACCGGTGCCCAGCTGCTCTTTCTGCTCGGTGTAGCAGTAACTGTCACCAAAGTATTCCATGATCTTTTCCTTGCCGTAACCGACAACGATGTAAACATTCTTAGGTTCAATAAAATTCAGATTTTCCAAAACAACTTCCAGCATTGGCCGGCCATTCACGCGGAACATTGCCTTGGGCAGATCGCCGCTGATCTTCTGCAGGCGCTTGCCCTTACCGGCTGCCGGCACGATCGCTCTTATCTCTTTCATTTTTTATACCTCTTGTACTTTACTCATTCTCAGACAATTTCTGCTTTCAAGCCCAACTCCGCATAAATGCGGCGCAGAATATCTTTAATCTGGGGCAGTTTTTTCTCCATATCCTCCACCAGCTTCAGCTGCGTGCGGGAACGGTCCAGATTCTGGCCGGGATAGTAGATATTGTAGTAAGTATCACCGTCGATATGATCCATCAGGAAGCGGATGCCATCCTCGGAGGTAATGATCAAAGACGCGTAAGGCAGTAGTTCCAGCTCTTCTCTAGTCAAAATGTCGCCGCAGGCTTTCAAATAGCCACGGGCATACTGCTCATACAGGTTCAAATCGCAGGAAACCTTGGAAAGATCCTTTTCATCATCGGTAGCGGTGTTGGTGCCGATACGCATACTGTCGCCGTAATCATACAGCGGAGAAGAAGGCATCACGGTGTCCAGGTCGATGATCGCAACCGGCAGATGGGTCTTATTATCGAAGAGGATGTTATTCAGGTTGCAGTCATTGTGGCAGATGCGGGTAGGAATCTTTCCGCTTTCCAGCGCATCGCTGATCATACCGTACATATCCACCCGCTTACGCACGAATTCGATCTCCGGCAGCACATCCTTCACGCGGCCCTTAGGATCAGCCGCAATGGATTTCTCCAGATCCAAATAACGGCTCTTGGTATTGTGGAAATTGGGAATTACCTCATGGATATCCTCGATATCCACATCAGACATTTCCTTCAGGAACGTGCCGAAGGCATGACCGGCATGGTAAAAGGTCTTGGGGCTATCCGGGATATCCAAAGAATACACATCTTCAAAGAAGGTCATCATACGCCAGCAGCCGGTAGCATCCTTCAAATAGGCGCAGCCGTCCTTTGTAGGCCGCAGTGTCTGCACAGAGCCACGCTTATCGTAGCCGGGCAGATGGAACTTTCCGTGAAGATGGTCCGTCGTCAGTTTGAAGTTTTCCATCAACGCATCCACATCCGGGAATACATTGCTGTTGATCCGCTGTAGGGTGTACTTATGCACATGACCGGTATCGGACAGTGTCTCTACCTTGTAAGTACGGTTAATGTAGCCTTTATTGATCTGCGTAATTTTGGTGACTTCGCCACGGATCGCGAAGCAATCAATGACTCTCTGCACTTCGTTGATGGGACCGGTAGTCTGCTTTTCAGGCACCAATGCCAGTTGGAGCGTACCGCCGGGTTTTTTGGAATTGAAGTCTACAAAAGCAACGCGCTCCAAAAGGAATCTCAATATTTGGGATGCCTTGGTATCCTTCTCCGCAAAACGGTACAACCGCCAATACAGAATCCGGAAGCCTAATGTCAGCAGAACATTCACCGCCGCAAAGGACACTGTAAATACAACCGGAAGTCTCAAATCACTGCAAAAACGGTTGAGAACCCATGTCAGCACAACTAAGGACACGCTGCCCATGGTACCGGCCATGATCTCCTTCATAAACGGCCTGGGCATGCCGTAGCGCCAGATCTGTTTATAACACTTCAGCAAAAACCGGAAGCCAAAAAGAAGCACATACCCCGCGGCAAAATACAGGCTGGATACAGCCGCAGGAATCGCTGCATCCATAGAAGGATGGAATCCAAAAAAAACGAACCAGCAAAATCCATACAAAATGCTGTCATACACTACCATCAGCCAGCGAATACTTTTTCTTTCCGCTTTATCGCCATGAATAATCAAACCACTTCTTCTGTGTTCTCCATGTCTACCCAACTCTCTACCTCCAATGTCCGGGCTGTAAAATCATATCGTAAAACCCTGTTTTTTCGTCAGAGATCCGTCATCTGATTTTCCCGGTGTCCCCCGGCTGTCAGACAGACCTGTTTCGTAATATGGCAAATACTGATCCAGTAATCAAGCAATGGGTATACCATCACTTACACAGTGTGAGTATATCACACAAACCCCCAAAAAGCAACCTGTATTTCCCGCTATTGCTTTGGGGTTTTCTGTGTATTTCCTTGTAAAACCGCAAAAAATGCCGCAGGTTCTGATCCCTGCGGCATTCCGATACAGCCTCTCATTTATGTATCTTTTCTCCAAGCTTACCGCCCAGCAGCACTGCGCCGATACAGATCAGGACATGGTAACCGTAATCAATATCCGCACATGCCATCAAAGCGAAAAAGAACAAGATCACCGTGTAGGTCTTCAATCCCTTGTCCTGCCCCTTGACCTTACTGTAGATCATGTTCACCAGAAACGCCAGTATGTGCATCAGCACAAACATGGCAGTCCGGACCATGATTCCATTCATATCTAAATACCCCAGAGAGCCAAAACCGGCAGCCAGGAGCAAAAGCCATGGGATATACCCCAATCGTCTCTTTATATTTGCTTTTCTCGTTTTCTTCAGCACGGAGCCGATAATCTCACCGGTTCCTGCGTTATGCTTCTTGATATAGCGAACCATCCAAAAGGACGGTGCCAAACGGTAGGCCGCGATGGCGTTATCGATCGCGGGTGTATCGTTGCAGATTGCTCGTTCATAGCCATTTTTGCGGATAAACTTTTTCGCTTTTAGGAAAACGACAATCGCTCTGATCTGCACCAGCAGAAAATAGGCAAAAAACAGGCCAATACCCACATGCAGTGCATCCCAGTTTATCCTGTTTCGTTGCACCAATTCCGCGACAAAACTTACGAATGCGTATATGCCGCCAAGTAAAGACAGTCCGATGATTTTTCCGGAGAGTTCAGAAACCAGTTCCGGCATAAAACTCCCCTTTTTCTCCGGCATGCTGTCCGGGATCACCTTGACCGGTACTGCTGCCCACGCCGCCCCCTGGGGTCTGACCGCCGCTCTGCTATTGCCGGTGCGTACCGTTTTGGGTGTTCCCAGTACCCGGCCGCAGTGTTTACACACCGTATCCGCATCCCCGATCTCTTTTTCACAAAATCTGCACTTGACCATCGGTATGTATGCACCTCTTTTCTTTTTCTGTTGTGCATTCTAGCATATCCGGCATAATACCGCAACCAAAAAAACAAGGGCATGCTGTAAGACGCAGCATGCCCTTAATGATTTTATTAATCCAACGGCTTCATTGTGGGGAAGAGAATAACTTCGCGGATGGTATCGGAGCCGGTGAGCAGCATCACGGCACGGTCGACACCGATGCCCATGCCACCCGTAGGAGGCATACCGTATTCCATTGCATTCAGGAAGTCCTCATCCAGCATCTCGGTCTCATCGTCGCCCCGCTCACGCTGCTCTACCTGCTTCATGAAGCGGGCTCTTTGATCGATGGGATCATTCAGCTCGGAGTAGGCGTTGCCCATCTCACTGTGGCAGATAAATGCCTCGAAGCGCTCGGTCAAACGGGGATCTTCAGGGCTGCGCTTGGTCAGAGGGCTGACCTCAACAGGATACATGGTAATAAAGGTAGGCTGGATCAGATGCTCCTCTACCCGCTGGTCAAAGCAGGCATATAGGGCATTGCCCCAAGTCTTCTCAGCGGCTTCGTTCAACTCCACACCCTTGGCAGCGGCAGCTGCCACAGCCTCAGCGTCATCGGTAATGGTGCCAAAATCGATGCCAACATATTCCTTGACGGCTTCCACCATGGTCATACGGCGCCAACCGGGAGCAAGATTGATCTTCTCGCCCATCCATTCCACTTCATAGGTACCCAGGATCTCCTTGGCAGCGCCGGAGATGATGCCTTCGCAGATATCCATCATATCATGGAAATCGGCATAGGCCTGGTACAGCTCCACAGAGGTAAACTCAGGGTTGTGCTTGGGGTCCATACCTTCGTTACGGAAGATACGGCCGATCTCATATACACGATCCATGCCACCGATGATCAGCCGCTTCAGGGGCAGCTCGGTAGCGATTCGCATGTACATATCGATATCCAGTGTATTGTGGTGGGTGATGAAGGGCCGGGCAGAAGCACCACCGGCGATGGTATTCAATACGGGGGTCTCCACTTCAATGTAGTTCATGTTATCCAGATACTGGCGCATGAACTTAATAAACTTGGAGCGGATGATGAAGTTCTGCTTCACCTCGGGATTGACCATCAGGTCCACATAGCGCTGACGGAAACGGATCTCCTTGTCAGTCAGACCGTGGTACTTTTCGGGCAGAGGCAGCAGCGACTTAGACAGCAGAATGATGCTGCGGGTACGGATGGAGATCTCTTCGGTCTTGGTTTTGAAGACCTCTCCCTCGACGCCTACGATGTCGCCGATATCGTTGCGCTTGAAGCGGTTATACTCTTCTTCGCCCATCTCGTCGATCTTGACAAACAGCTGGATACGGCCGGTGGAGTCCTGCAAATCGCAGAACATGACCTTACCCTGGCCACGCTTGCTCATCAGGCGGCCTGCCACGCGGACGGTCTTGCCTTCATAAGCTTCGTAGTTACCCCGGATAGCAGCAGAGTCGGCATTGAAGTCGAACTTCGTCTGCACAAAGGGATCACGGCCTTCTGCCTGAAGGGCAGCCAGCTTCTCACGACGGATCTGCGCCTGCTCGGAAACAGGCAGTTCAGCCTGGGGTACAAACTTTGCCATAACTTAGCCCTCGCGAGTGATATTCAGCACTTCCATTTTGTAAGCGCCATTGGGAGCATTAACGGTAAATACATCGCCCACAGACTTGCCCACAGCGCCACGGCCGAAGGGAGAGTCGTCGGAAAGCTTGTTCTCCATGGGGTTTGCTTCCTGAGAACCGGTGATCTTGTAGTCGGTGACCTCGCCGGTGGCTAGATCCTTGACGGTAACGGTGCAGCCCAAGCCGACACGGCCGGAAGCCTCGTTCTCGTCCTCAATAATCACTGCATGAGACAGGATGTCTTCGATCTCGGCAATGCGGCCATAGAGCTTTGCCTGTTCGTTCTTGGCCGCATCGTATTCGGAGTTTTCGGACAAGTCACCGTAGGAGCGGGCTTCTGCGATCATCGCAGCGATCTCGCGCTCACGGGTAGTCTTCAAATAGTTCAGTTCCTTTTCCAGCTCTGCCAGACGCAGGCCGGTAATCTTAAATTCTTTTGCCATCAGGAATGTCCTTCCTTCCATAAAAATTTCAATAGCTCAAAGTATTATAGTGGAAAAAACCAATTGCGTCAAGGCATTTTCCTAATTTTCTGCAGGTTTTCCGGCAGATTAGCGACCCAGCAGTACATCCAGCGCAGCACAAATCTGCGGATCTTCCTCCGGCGACAGCTCTCCATAGTATATCCGCGCAAAGGTTTCATCATCGACCTCCACCGGGATATCCGGGGTCAGACCAATATCCGTTAGATTAATGCCGTTGGGTGTACGGTATTTGCCGATGGAAATCACTGCCGCTGAGCCATCGGACAGAGAAAACGTACTTTGGAAATGACCCTTGCCGGTAGTAGGTTCGCCCACCAGTTTGGCGACACCGTACTCGCTGAGGGCAGCAGCAAAGAATTCCGCTGCGGAGTAGGAGTTCCCATTGATCAACACCGCCATAGGGATCTCCAGACACTTCTCGTCGGACGTATCCACGCTTTCCTCGCCCCGGTAGTCGACACTGCGAAACAGCGGGCCCTCCGGCAGCAAATAATCCAGTATTTTGACCAGCTCATCTTTATAACCGCCGGGATTAAACCGTACATCAAAGATCAAAGCTTTGGCTCCCTGCTCCAGCAGGTCTTCCACCGCAGCCAGCGTCTCCTCAGCGCAGCGGCTGTCAAAATTCACGATCTTCACCAGACCAATATTTTCTTCCAGCATCGTCGCCTTTGCCACAACACTTTCAATCGTCCTGCGCTCCACATCCACGCTGTAGGATTCCCCTGCCCGCGTCAATGTCAGGTTGACCGTGGTGCCTTCCTTGCCCCGGACCAGCGCTTTCACTTCATCCACCGTCATGGAGGAAATATCCTGCTGCTCCACCATAGTCAAAACATCTTCCGGCCGGATACCTGCCTCTTCCGCAGGCCCATTTTCCTCCACCTTGACGATGGTGATATAGCCGTCCTCCCGCTGGGTGATGTTCACGCCGATGCCCACATAGGCATTGGCCATTTTTTCCTGGTAGGACTTATACTCCACTGCCGTCATATAATAACTCCAGCGGTCGTTCAAAGCTTCCACCATCGCTTCCGCCGCGGCATTTTCCACCGCGTCACGGTCCATTTCATCCACAAAGTAGTTTTCGATGAGTGCTTCCAGCTCCACCAGCTTGTTGTATGGCTGCCCCTGGTTACCCACAATAAAGGAGGTAATACCGGATGCCAACACCGCAACCAAAAGATAACTCAAAAACCGTTTCAAGAACAACACCTCTTAGTAATTTTCCCACAGCCCAAAAGCGGGCTGTGGGACAGTTGTTTAGAAATTCATATATGCCGCAGGGTTCTGGGCAACGCCGTTAAAATAAATGCTGAAATGCAGGTGATTACCGGTGGATGTACCGGTGGTGCCCACATACCCGATTACCTCGCCCTGAGCAACCTTCTTGCCAACATAAATACTGGGATCCCAATGGGTCATGTGCAAATAGCTGGAAGAGAATCCATCACCGTGATTAACGGTAACATAGTAGCCGGCGCTGGAATTGTATGTCGCCGCTGTTACCGTACCGCCACGGGTGGCCTTAATAGGCGTACCTGCAGGGGATGCCAGGTCAACACCGCTGTGGAAGCTGTAGCTTCCGTAGACGGGATGTACACGATAGCCAAAGGGACTGGACAGATATACATAGGTACAGGGAACCATCCAGTAGGCGCTGCTGGGCGCCGCGGTACCGCTTTGGGATGTATTGCCACCGGAGCTGCCGCCTTGTTGCTGCTGTTGCTGCTGTGCAAGCAACTCCTGGCGTCGCCGTTCTTCTTCCTCCTGGCGCTTGCGCTCTTCTTCCTGCAGGCGCTCGTATTCCTTGTTGTATTCCTTTTCAGCCGCAGCGATCTGGCTCAGCAGTTCTTCTTCCTTGGCTTCTTCCGCTGCCATCAGCTCATCCAGAGCCTCGCCCTGCTTGTGCAGTTCTACCAAAACTTCATCTGCGGCAATACGCTTGGCTTCCAGCTCTGCCTGCAGGCCGTGCAGTTCTTCTTTCTTGGTCTCCAGGTTGGCTTTTTCGTCTTCCAGCGCAGCCTGCGCAGCTTCCACCGCTTCCGCGGCGGCATTCATTTCATCCAGGCGGCGCTTATCAGCCTCAGCAATCTCCTGGACCATATTCAGCCGGTCCAGCAGGTCAGAGAAGCTGTTTGCCTTGAACAAAACAGACCAGTAAGAGAGGGAGCCCTCTTCTTCCATGGCACGGATACGCTCTTTATTCTGCTCCCGCAGCTGTTCCAGGCGAGTTCTTGCGGCATCCAGCTCTTCCTGCTTGTCCGCGATGAGCATACCGTAAATCGAGATTTGGGAGTTGAGGTTGGCGATCTGCTCGTTGAGCATGCCGATTTCCTGGTCAATGGCAATTTTCTCCGCAATGAGCTTTTCCATTTCAGACATATTGGCATTGATCTGATCCCGGAGGGCAGCTTTTGCTTCCTCAATCTCCGCTTCCTTCTTCTCCAGCTCGTTGATCTCATTTTTCAAGCCTTCCAGCTTTTCGGAAGACAGCTTTGCAGCATTTGCTTTTGTCGGGATCAATCCGATCAGCAGCGTCAGCAGCATGATCGCTGCCATGATACCTGCCAGAATCGATACCATACGGTTTTTATTCTTCATAGGATCTCCTTAGTTTATACATCCATGAACTTGCGGATGGATGTCCAGCTGCCCACGATACCGACAAACAGACCTGCAGCCGCAAAAGTAGCCACCATAGGAATCAGCAGTTCGTCAAAGGGCACAAACCGGAACAGCCGCAGTGTGTCCACTTCTTCAATTTTCAACACCAGTGCATCATACATGACCCACTCCATGGCAAAGGCGATGGCCGCACCGATCATGCCCAGCGCAAAACCTTCCACCACAAAGGGCAGCCGGATAAATCCGTTGGTCGCGCCAACCATCTTCATAATGGCGATTTCATCCCGGCGGTCATACATGGCCAGCTTAACCGTGTTGGAAATAATCAGCAGGCTGACCACCAGCAGTACAGAGATGACCGCGATGGATGCGATCTGCAGCACATTCTGCAAGGTAATGAAACCTTCTGCCATTTCAAATTCCGCAGAAATATACACAACACCGGGGATCTGCATGATCTGGTCATAGGTCTGCTCCATCAGCGCGTTGTCTTCCAGGGTGACCACAAAACGGTGGCGCAGATCTTCTGCCACAACACCGCCAAAGGCGGAGCTGCCGCCCATGTCTTCCACAAAGGCTTCCAGTGCTTCTTCCCGGGATACATACTTGGCAAGGAGGACATTTTCGATCAGATTGATCTTGGTGCCAATGCTCTTTGCTTCCGCATCGGGTAATTCACTGTCGATATACACCAGCAGTTCATTGGTCTTGTTCAGGTCCTCCACCATCAGATTGACATTGTACAACAGGATGGAGAAGCTGCCTACGATCAGCAGGCAGGCCACCGTAACGCACACAGCGGCAAAGGACATAAATCCGTGGAGAAAAATTCCCCGAAGGCCTTCTTTAATCAGATATCCGAAATTATTGATTCTCATACCGCTTCGTACCCTTCCATTCCGTCGCTGATCACCAGGCCGTCATCGATGGAGATCACACGCTTGGCAAACTGCTCCACCAGGTTTATTTCATGGGTAACCACCAGCACAGTCGTACCCAGATTATTGATTTCCTGCAGCAAGGTCATGATCTCCAAAGAACGGGCAGGATCCAGGTTACCGGTAGGCTCGTCGGCAATGATCGTGGAGGGATTATTGACAAGGGCCCGGGCGATGGCCAAACGCTGCTGCTCACCGCCGGAAAGCTCATTGGGGTGACGGCTGCTCTTGG
Organism: Faecousia sp.; assembly: GCA_045578895.1. GTDB lineage: Bacteria > Bacillota > Clostridia > Oscillospirales > Oscillospiraceae > Faecousia. The sequence continues at coordinate 15,052 of JAZNLC010000167.1, forward strand.
TATCCAAACCAACCAGTTCCAACACGTAAGGAACACGCTCACGGATCTCCCTTTCCCGGGCGCCGATGGCGCGCATAACAAACGCAACATTATCATACACCGTCTTGCTGTCGATCAAACGAAAATCCTGAAACACCACACCGACAGTACGGCGCAGATAGGGCACTTCCCGCCGGCGGATCCGCTCCAGGGAGTAGCCGTTGACATGAACACTGCCGGATGTAGGCTTCAGCTCGCCGGTGATCAGTTTCAAAATAGTAGACTTACCGGAACCGGAAGGGCCTACCAAAAATACAAATTCGCCGTCCTCGATCTGCATAGATACCCCTTGCAGGGCGGTATTACCTGCTGTATAGGACTTAACGACATCCACAAATTCAATCATATCTATAATACTCCAATATAATGAGTGTAACCAAATTGTAACACATTGTAAAGACAATGTCAATGGAAATTCCCGGCAAACGCCTATTCTTCCCCAAATAACCGCCAATAGGGCCGCACAAAACCGTGCGGCCCTTTTTGCTTTAGTTATCTGATGTCCCGGGAAGACAGATACTTGCGGACCATCAGCGCAACCTTAAACACGATAGCGTGGTCAAACTGACGCAGATCCAAACCAGTCAGCTTCTTAATCTTCTCCAAGCGGTAAACCAGTGTGTTTCTGTGAACGAACAGCTTGCGGGAGGTCTCGGACACATTCAGATTGTTCTCGAAGAATTTGTTAATCGTGAACAGGGTCTCCTGATCCAAAGAGTCGATGGCGCTCTTCTTGAACACCTCGGACAGGAAAATATCGCACAAAGTGGTGGGCAGCTGGTAGATCAGGCGGCCAATACCCAAATTCTCATAATTGATAATGCTCTTTTCGGTATCAAAGACCTTGCCCACATCAATGGCTGTCTGTGCTTCCTTGTAGGAATCTGCCAGAGAACGCAGGTGTTCTGCCACAGTACCGATACCAATGACGCACTTGATAAACAGTTCGCTGCGCAGAGTATCCTCCATAGCGGCTGCCATCTTCTCCAGCTCACCTTCCGCAGGCAGGCTGCTGAGCTGGCAGATCACAGCGATATCGGTTTCATTGATGCTCAGGACAAAGTCCTGCGTTTTGTCGGAGAACATGCCGGACAGCACATCCACCGTCGCTACATCGCTGTGGCCGGTCTGGCGCACCAGGAATACAGCGCGGGGCGCGTCGGTAGCAAAGTGCAGCTCCTTGGCGCGGATGTAAATATCACCGGGCAGGATATTGTCCATGATGATATTCTTTACGAAAGTGCCGCGGTCGTGCTTCTCTTCATAGAAGATCCGGGCATCGTTCAGCGCGATATAGGCCATTGCGCAGTAGCTGCGGGCCAATTCATCATCGCCGCTGCAAAATGCCGCGTACTCAAAGTAGTTGGAACTGCCGTAAATAGCCTTAAAGGTTCTCTGCCCGAAAGAAACAACGCCGTCGGAAGCAGAGGATACTTTCAGTGCGGCATCGGGCCACCGTTCACCAATACAGGCACCGTCTGTGCAGGAAATAACGACGCCTTCACTGTCGATCACACCGAAAACCCGATCAGAGATATCTTTTAATTGCAGGATCACGCTTTGAAATACACCGTTGGACATTTCGCCGACCTCCCAAAAAACTTGCATAAACGCTAATTTCACAAAATTGCACTGTTATTATACACACGCTTTGCGCAATTTGCAAGTACCTTTTGACATTTTATCACAAAATAGCCCATGTTTTTTGGGTATTATTCCAAGATTTCTTCTTTCGGCAAGGAGCTACTCGCAATTCATCCCGTTATTTTGTCAAAAAATTCCTTTTTCCGTCAGGGAATCTGACAACCCAAATGAGGATCTTCCGTCAAAGTCAACAATTCTTTCAATGCTTTTACCAAATTACCGGCCTGGGGGAAATTCGCGGACAAATGCAGGCACCGATGTTCCAGGTCTTTTGTTTCATCCGTCAGCAGATTCCAGATTTCCTCTTTGGTTACGATAGAACCCTGGCTGCGGATGATCAGTTCCTCACAACGGTCATACATATCTTCGTTGCGGTGCATATCACCGCAGACAGACAGCTGCACCTGTGCGCTCACCGGCGCCTGCAGGCGCACCCACAAAGTATTGCAATTGCCGTCATAGGTTGTTTCCACTTCGCAGGGAACTTCACCGATCCGGCAGTCTATCCGTGTGTCCTTTTGGAATCCCCGCAGACCGATCCGCCAATTACGCTGCTGCGGGATCAAGGAAAGATCGCCCTCTGCCGGAGCAATTGTCAGCTGGGATGCTTTGCCCCAGTTCCAGATCAACTGTGTCCGTGCCACAGCGCCCCGGCGGTAGTCCTGCCCTTCCAATGCGTCTTCGGTCAATGTAAAGGTATTGTCCGCCCCAGGAAATACCAGCAGCTTCATGTTCTCACTGTTATACAGCCGATTGTCATGGTCTTCATACACCGCCATAGGTATGATAGCGCCCGCTTTGGCAAACACGGGCATTTCACCTAAAGAACGGCACACCGTCATCCTGCGTCCTTTTTTGCTGGCATAGCGGATGCCGGTGAAGAAATCAAACCAGTTACCCTTGGGCAGCCATACCTGAACGGTTCCCAGCGTGGATACAGGATCCGACTTGCTGGTAATGGGTGCCACCATCAACTCACTGCCGAAGAAATACTGGTTGGGCACGCCGTAAGCGGCATCGCACTTGGGATACAGATAGTACATCGGCTGCACCAGAGGGATCCGCTGCCGGTTGGTGCGGTAGTTCATGGCATACAGATACGGGAACAGACTATGCCGCAGGCGCAGCCACTTACCCATACTCTGCCGGATATCCTCACGATAGTGCCAGCTTTCCTTGCACTGAAACCGGGAGCAGGTGCTGTGCAGGCGGTTAACGGGAGAAAAGACGCCCAGCTGCACCCAACGCAGCAAAAGCTCATCATCCCGGATACCCATCATATGTCCGCCTATGTCATGGCTCCACCAGCTGTAGCCGATATTGGAAGCCGTCGCGGTGAAGTAAGGCTGGAATTCCAAAGAATCCCAGGAGACCACTGTATCACCGGAAAAGCCTACGGGATACCGGTGGCTGCCGGGTCCTGCATAACGGGAGAAGAACATAGGCCGCTTGCCGTCACGCCGGATATCCGCAATATGCAGATGATTCAAAAGCCACAGAGGATCCATCCGTTCCAGCGAATCCAGATATTCACCGGGGCGGTTGGCTTCATGGATCCACCAGTAGTCTGTTCCCTGCTGCCAATCCATCCACCAAAAATCCACGCCGTCCTTTTCATAGGGATGATGCAAAATATCAAAATAATGCTCCATGAATTTTGGAGACAGAAGATCCAGCTTTACCCGCTGCCTACTTGCAGGATCGATGCCGGCAGCTACTGCCATTTCGGCATACATATCTTCATGCGCTCCCACGCCTTGGGCAGGGTGCAGATTCAAGGCGGTATGGAGGTTTTGCGCCTTCAGTGCTTGCAAAAATGCTTTATAATCCGGGAACAGATCCCGGTTCCAGCTGTAGCCGGTCCATCCGTCGGAGAACCGGGCATCTTCATCTTTCAGGTCCTCCGGGATCTTCGTTACATGCCAATCCATATCCACGACACCTACGGAGAAGGGAATATTTTCCTCTGTGAACCGGTCCATCAATTCCAGATATTCCTGCTGGCTGTAGGCATGGTAGCGGCTCCACCAGTTGCCCAAAGCGTAGCCGGGCAGCAGCGGCGGTGTACCGGTCAGATCATACAAAGCGCCTACCGCGCCCAGATAGTCAAAGCCATAGCCGAAGAAATAGCAATCAACCGTATTTTCTCCGCGTACACCAAACCATCCGTCTTCTTCCAGCAGCAGGCTGGTACTGTCGTCGATGACAGAAAAACCGTGCCGGGAGCATACGCCACGGTCCAGCGGGCAGGGTCCATCCATCCGGTCCAAGGTCCGGGCAGTGCCACCCAAGTCTTCAAAATCTTCCCCATAGTACCAGGTGCTTCCCGGCTCACATTTCAATTTGATCACCAAAGTATCTTCAGCAAAAGGCGCATTGGGCAAATACCGCAGCGCCAGTGCTTCTGTTTCCAAAATCAACAGTTTTTCCGTTTCACGGACACGGAATCCGCACTGGGGGAAATCCCGGTGCAGTACCACCTGGCTGGCGCGGTCTTCAAATTTCCCGGCAGGATCGTATTCCAGCCGCAGCAGCCAGGGTGTCAGCACAGTAAAACGGTAGCACTCACCCTGCACAATATTGCCCGGCAGTGCCACCGGGTGGGTATCATAATGGAATCTTTCGTTCATAGCCAGATCTCCTTTTTATTTTGTGTCAGACAGTTCCGCAATCTCCTCCGGTGTCAGCTCCCGGCATTGACCAAGCGCCAAATCCCCCAGGGTCAGTTTCCCCTCCTGCCTGCGCTGCAGATATTCCACATGCATTTCCCTCGATGCCATCATCCGCCGCACCTGGTGATACTTGCCTTCACAGACGGTGATCAGGCTCTCCCCCGGGCCCAGCGGCTCTAACTTGGCAGGAAGGCACTTCGTTCCGTCCCGCAATTCGATACCCGCGGCAAAGGCTTTTACATCTTCTTCCCCGGCAGTTCCCGCATGCTTTGCGTAATAGACCTTAGGCACTTCTTTCTTTGGACTGATGAGCAGGTGCAGCAGGTTGCCGTCATTGGTAAACAGAAGCAATCCTTCCGTGGCCTTGTCCAAACGGCCGATGGGCTTCAGACCCATATTTTTGTACTCCCCGGGCAGAAGCTCCATCACGGTTCGCTCCTGCGCATCTTCTGTGGCGGTCACAAAGCCCGCGGGCTTATGGAGCATAACCACAACCCTGCGGTAGCCTCCCAGCACTTCCCCATCAAAACAAACGGTCTGCTTTTCCGGATTGATCTTGCGGCCATTGTCCCGTTCCACCACACCGTCTACGGTCACACGGCCCGCTTTCAAAAAGGCCTTCACCTGGCTGCGGGTGCCGATGCCGCTGTCGCATAAGAATTTGTCCAACCGTTCCATCGTTCCTCCGTTCTATCCCCCCAAGGACGCGCATAGCTTGTAATGTCAATTCAACAAGGAGGGATTATCATGTTGGTTATGACCGCAAAGGTCGATAAGAAAAAAATCATTTTGGTCCTGGCCGGCGCGGCTGCGCTCATCGCCGTGCTGATCATGCTCTTTGGTGGTGGCAACGAGGCCGCACCCTCCGCTGCGCCATCCATGAGCAGTAATGACGCAAGAGTCAAATTCCTGACGGATTTCGGATGGGAGGTCGCCGCATCTCCGGTAGAATCCGGCCAGGTGCGGATTCCGGAAACGGACAGTGATGTGTTTCAGCGCTATAATGCCCTGCAGAAGAGTCAAGGATATGATCTGAGCGAGTTTGCCGGCAAAACGGTTATGCGTTATGTGTATAAGATCAAAAACTATCCCGGCGCTGCCGACCCGGTATATGCCACGCTTTTGGTGTATAAGGATCAGATCATCGGCGGCGACGTAACCGACACTTCCGCCAAGGGCGTGATCCAGGGTTTCAAAATGCCCGATTCCAGTCCGTCGCAGCAGGCAACTACGCCGTCCACCATTCCCAGCGCCGCTTAATACTGTAAATGATCGTTTAGCGCAGCATCCAAGGCCCCCTTGTGAAAGGGGGCTGTCAAAAATCTATGATTTTTGACTGGGGGATTGTCGGTTTTTGGACAACCCCTCCGAGCAAAATCGAAGATTTTGCCCACCTCCCCTTACACAGGGGAGGCTTGGTGGCGGCAATAACTTAGGCCGCATAAACGATCATTTATA